>JANYAG010000256.1 GCA_025361465.1 Gemmatimonadota bacterium | reverse complement strand
ACTCGAGGTTCACCTGGTGCACGATGCCGGTGCCCGGTGGCACCACGCGAAAGTTTTTGAAGGCGCGCTGCGCGAACTTGAGCAGCTGGTATCGCTCGGTGTTCCGCTCAAACTCCAGCGCGACGTTGTACTTGAACGCCTCGGCGGTGCCGTACTGGTCCACCTGCACCGAGTGATCGATGACCAGGTCGCAGGGGACCACCGGGTTGATGCGGGACGGATCGCCTGCCATGCGGGCCATCGCGTCGCGCATGGCCGCGAGGTCGACCACACAGGGCACGCCGGTGAAGTCCTGGAGGACCACCCGGGCCGGCAGGAAGGGGATTTCCTTGCCTGCCGTGGCCGGGGTCCAGTTGGCGAGGGTCCGGACGTGCTCCTCGGTGACGAAACCCGCCCCGAGGTTTCGCAGTGCATTTTCGAGCAGTACCCGGATCGAAAACGGCAGGCGATCGAGGTGGCCGACGCCGGCACGGGCGAGCGCTTCGAGGGAGTAGTAGCGGGCGCGGCGGCCAGCGACCTCAAGGGTCGCGTGGGAGAGGAACGGATCGGCAGCGGTCATATTGTGGCAGTCTCAGGATAAGATTCGCAGTACAGCCCACAAATTAACCTGACCGGAGGGGCCGTGGCCGACAACGTGGCACCGCGCCGGATTCGGCGACTTGAAGACGGCCTGGAGATCGATTGGGACGGGGCCGGCCACCTCGCCCAATACGCCGCGCGCCCCCTGCGGCTGGCGTGTCCGTGTGCGGGCTGCGTGGACGAGATGAGCCAGCGGCCGATCCTGGATCCGGCCACGGTCCCGCCGGACGTCCGGGCCTCCCAGCTGGAGCTGGTCGGGGGCTACGGGCTGCGGGTTCGCTGGAGTGACGGACATGGCACCGGGATCTACACCTTCCGCTGGCTTCGGGAACATTGCCCGTGCCTGGAGTGCCTTGGCTCAAATGGCTGACCCCCTTGGCCGGGGTGCCCTCGATGGCTACCGTTTCTGTCGTCAGCAGTGCACGCGCCGTCCCCCTTTCCTTCCTCTCTCCCGAGTGGCCTGATGCTCGTTGGCCGGCGCTACTGGATCTGGATCTGGTTCGGGATTCTGGCGCTCGGTGTGTTCGGGCTGGCTGGGGCGATCCACTGGGGGTTGCAGACCAAGTGGCGCAACCTCGAAGAGGTGCTCCGCGGCATCGGAACGATCTGTGTCTCGGTCGGCATGCTGCTGCTGCTGTATCACACCGGCGGCGGCGCCGGCGAAACGCTGCTCCTGGCCGCCCTGATCGCCTTCATCCTCGCCTTCACGGTGGGCCGGGATCGCAAGCCACCTGAGACACCCCCAGCCGACAGTACGCCATGACCCCTTCGATTCGTGCATCCTTGGCCGCGGTACTCCTCGCGGCGGCGGCCACGTTGCCAGCGGTGGCCCAGACCGGCGGCGCGGGGACCGGGGGCGCTGTCCGCCTCCTGCAGGAGCGTCGCCTTGAGGGGAACTGGCGCCGAGCCCTGATGATCGGTGCGCATCCCGATGATGAAGACACCGAGTTGCTGGCGATCCTCGCCCGGGGGCAGGGGATCGACGCCGGCTATCTCTCCCTCACGCGGGGCGATGGCGGACAAAATCTGATCGGCGCGGAACTCGGCGAGGCGCTTGGTGTGCTGCGCACCGAGGAACTCGCCACCGCACGACGCATTGACGGTGGCCGGCAGTTCTTCACCCGGGCCTACGATTTCGGTTTCTCCAAGACGCTGGACGAGACGCTGCGCTTCTGGCAGCGAGACTCGATCGTCAAGGACATGGTGCGGATCATCCGGCGCTTCCGGCCCCAGGTGATCATCTCCGTCTGGTCGGGGACCCCGGCGGACGGGCATGGCCATCACCAGACCTCGGGGGTGCTGGCGCTCGAGGCGTACCATGCGGCCGGCGATCCGGCCCGGTACGCGGAGCTCAAGCGGGAGGAGGGGCTTGACCCCTGGCAGCCGGCGAAATTCTACCGGTCCGCTCGCTTCTCCGCTGCGCCGGTGACGCTGTCGTTCGACGGTGGGAAGATCGATCCGGCCACCGGGCTCTCATTTCACCAGCTCGCCGTCCGTAGTCGGGCACAGCATCGGTCACAGAATCAGGGCCGGCTGGAAGACCTCGGGCCGTCGCAGACCCGGATCGGCCTGGTTGAACATATCGCGACGATCACCGGCTCCGACGATTCCCTGTTCGCCGGTGTTCCAGTGGAAGCACCCCCCGTGAATGATCCGCACCAGGCGGAGGTGCAACTGATCGAGCACTCGGTCGTCGCCGACGCCACGACCGATGATGATGAAGTCTCGCCAGGGCAAGTGCTCGCGGTGACCCTCACGGTGTGGAATGCGGGCAAGGACCCGGTCAGCGTGATGCTGGCCACGGTGATGCCCCACGACGGGTTCGCCATCGCGGATGCACCGTGCGCGAAGAGCCAGGTAACGGTCGCCGCAGGAACCGTGTTCACCTGCCGCCAGGCATTGACGGTCCAGCAAGACGCCCGTCCCGATTCCCCGTACTTCCTCGAACGGGACCGGACTGCCGGCATGTATCGCTGGAGTGGCGACCCGGCCGTGTGGGGCGAGCCGTTCGAGCAGCCGGTCATGGCGGAATTCCGGCTCGTCACCGGAGCCGGCAATGCGGCCGTCGTCCGTCGTGAGGTGCAGGGCCGATTCCTCGACCCCGTGCAGGGGGAATTGCGGCGCCCGGTGGAAATCGTTCCGCGCGTCGCGGTGGCATTGTCACCCGACCGGCTGCTCTGGCCCCGCAAGACCGCCCGGCATCCGTTCACCGTGTCGCTGGAGCACCTGGCGCGGGACACCGGGACGGTGCAGGTGTCGCTGGTGGTGCCGACGGGCTGGACCTCGAGTCCGGGGCAGGACATTCACTTTGCCCGCGAGGGCGAGCAAGCGCGCGTCCAGTTCAGCGTCGTCGCCCCGGTCGGCGTGGCCAACGGCGAGTATCGTGTCACGGCCCTGGTGATGTCGGGGAAGGACTCGCTGGCCACCGGCATCACCAGGATCCGCTATCCCGGAATCACGCCGCGCAACATTGCCACCCGGGCGACGACCACGGTCGTTGTCGCGGACGTGAACTTCCCGAAGCTCTCGGCGATCGGATACATCCGCGGCGGCGGTGACCTGGTGCCCGAAGCGATGAGCAATACCGGGTTGCCGGTGACGTTGCTCACCGGTGAGGCGCTCGAGCGCGGGCCGCTGGATCGGTTCAAGGTGATCGTGATTGGTCCCCGGGCCTACGAAGCGGACGAATCGCTGGTGCGGGCGCATCCCCGCCTGATGCGCTGGCTCGACGCGGGCGGCACCTTGATCATCCAGTACCAGCAGTTGCCCTATGTGCGCGGCGGCTTTCCGCCGCGGCCCTTCACGCTGGTGCCGGCCGCCCAGAGCCGCGTGACCGATGAAACGGCTGCGGTCACGATCCTCGCGAAGTCACACCAGGTCGTCCAATGGCCCAATCTGATCGGGGCCGCGGATTTCGACGGCTGGGTGCAGGAACGCGGCCTCGACTATCCGCCGACGTACGATCCCGCCTGGACGGCGATCTTCTCGATGCACGACCCCGGTGAAAGACCGCTCGACGGCGGCCTGCTGGTGGCGAAGGTTGGCAAGGGCACCGCGGTGTACACCGGACTTGCGTTGCATCGGCAACTGCCGGCCACGGTGCCGGGGGCGTGGCGCCTCTTCGCCAACATGCTGGGGCTGGGACAGCCGGTTGCGCGGAAGTAGGGACGTGGTCGTCCAGCGCATCGCGAAGGGTCTGCGTGGTACGATGGCACCAGCGTTCTGCGCCTCGCGATCACGCGTCTCCGTTGCATCGCTCAGAATGACAATGTTGTTGGTGATGATGGCGTGCTCCAACGACCATCGTGAGCCGCTTACCGTCTATTCGCCGCATGGCCGGGAACAACTGACGCTGCTCGAGCGTACCTTCGAGGCCGCGAACCCGGATATCGATGTGCGCTGGCTCGACATGGGGAGCCAGGACATCCTCGACCGCCTGCGCTTCGAGAAGCCGAACCCGGTGGCCGACGTCTGGTTCGGCGGACCCACGCCGATCTACGATCGCGGCGTCAGTGAAGGCGTCCTCGAGCCGTATCGTCCGAGTTGGTGGCAGAGTGTCGACTCCGCCGGGGTCGGCCCGAATGACCTGTACTGGCCGGTCTATCGGACGCCAGCGGTGATTGCCTACAACTCCGATCTGGTGAAGGCGGCCGATGCCCCGAAGGACTGGGATGATGTCCTCCTGCCGCAGTGGCGGGACAAGATCCTGATCCGCGATCCGATGGCCAGCGGAACCATGCGGGCCATCTTGGGGTTGATCATCGTGCGGTCGCTCCGGGCCACGGGCGATACCGCGCAAGGCATGGCGTGGCTCCGGCGACTCGACGGGCAAACCCGGAGCTATTCGCTCAATCCGGCGATCCTGGGCCAGAAGATGGCCCGCGGTGAAGGGGTTGTGACTCTCTGGGATCTGCCGGACATGCTCATCTGGCAGAAGCAGGGCATGCCGTTTGGATACACGTTTCCGAGCAGTGGAACTGTCGTGATCCAGGACGCGATCGGCATCGTCAAGGGCAGCAAGCATCGGCGCGCGGCCGAACGGTTCATCGAGTTTGTCGGGGGGATGGATGCCCAGATTCTCACCGCGGAAAAGAACTGGCGGCTCCCGGCCCGGCGCGACCTGCCGCTCGACCGCGTCCCGGCGTGGGTTGCCGATGTCGAACGAAGGATGGTGACCGCTCCGATGGACTGGCAGCGACTGGCCCGGGACGGCAGCGCGTGGATGCGCTACTGGGACCAGCGGGTCCGTGGTTCCGGGAAGGCGCGCTCGTGAGTTCGGTCTCGCTCAGCACCATCCGCAAGCAGTTCGGCACAACCGCCGTGGTGCACAACGTCTCCCTCGAGGTGGCCGACGGCGAGGTCGTGGCGCTACTCGGGCCGTCGGGCAGCGGCAAGACGACGCTGCTCCGGTTGATCGCCGGGTTCGAGACGGCGGATGCCGGAGCGATCGCCATCGGCGGTCAGGATGTGACGCGGCGCAGCGCCCTGGAGCGCCGCTGCGGCATGGTCTTCCAGCATTACGCGCTCTTCCCGCACCTGACCGTCGGTGAAAACGTGGCGTACGGCCTCGCGCACGAGCGATTGGCCGCCAAGTCGGCCGCGGCGCGCGTTGCTGAGGTTCTGCGCCTGGTCGATCTCGCCGGCTACGAGGCGCGTGCGGTGACCGCCCTGTCCGGCGGACAGCAGCAGCGCGTCGCGCTCGCTCGCGCCATCGCACCGCGACCGAAAGTCCTCCTGCTCGACGAGCCGCTGTCGAATCTTGATCCCTCGCTGCGGGAGCGGACGCGGCGCGAGTTGCGGGACCTCGTGGACGCCATTGGCATCACCACCGTGCTGGTGACGCACGAGCAGGAGGAGGCGTTTGACTTCGCCGACCGGATCGCCGTGTTGCATCGCGGAAACCTGGAGCAGGTGGGCACGCCGGAAGTCCTCTACGCCTCGCCGGCGACTCCCTTCGTCGCCGGATTCGTGGGCAGAACCTCGCGCCTTCCGGCGCAGGCGATCACGCCGTATTCCGAGGGTGTCATCGTCCGCGCGGCAGAAATCGACTGGCACGCCACCGGAGATGCCTCGTTGGTCGGGGATTGCCAGCTCTTGCTGCGCCCCGAAGGGGTGCGTTTCGCCGCCGTGGGATCAACGGGCAAGGTCGTGCGGCGGCGATTCGCCGGGGCGATGGCCTACTTCGCCGTGGCACTGCCGGATGGCGGTGAAATCGAGGTCGCTGCGGTGCCGGATGCCGCTCAGGTGGGCGAAACCGTGCACCTTGAACCCACAGGTATTGGGGCACATGCCTTCGCGGTGGACCGGTGATGTTGCGCCGCGGCGTTCCCCTGCTGCTCCTGCTGCTCCTCGCCTGGCTGGTGGTCGAGCCGCTCGCGCTGGTGGCCGTCGACGCCGTGAGGGAGAACGGAACCTGGACGCTGAGCGCGGTCAGCGCCTTCCTGGCTGAGCCCAACGAGCGACTCGCCGCCTGGAATTCCGTCTGGCTCGCCGTCGCCAGTGTGGTCCTGGGGGCCTGCATCGGTGTCCCGCTCGCCCTGCTGATCGGGCTGGTGGATTTTCCGGGTCGTCGAGTGGTGGGCGTCCTGCTCGCCCTCCCCGCGGTCCTGCCACCGCTGGTCGGCGTCGTGGCGTATCTCTTCCTCTATGGCGAAAGTGGGCTGCTGGCCCATCTGGTGATGGCGCTCACCGGGTCGGATTCCCCGCCGTGGCGTTTCGAAGGCGCCGGCGCGGTGCTGCTCATCCATGCGACCACGATGTACGTCTATACCTACCTTCTGGTCCGGGGGGCGCTCGCCTCCTTCGATCCGGCCCTGATCGAGGCGGCCACATCGCTCGGTGCATCGCGGGGCCGGGCATTCCGCACCGTGGTGCTGCCGCTGCTGCGGCCGGCGATCGGCAACGGGGCTCTCCTGACGGCGCTGACATCGCTCGCTTCTTTCTCGGCACCGTACGTGTTTGGCGGGGGCTTCCGCGTCTTGCCGACGCAGTTGGTGAGCACGCGGCTGAACGGCGATGTGGCGGTCGCCATGGTAGAAACACTCGCGCTGGTGGCACTTTCGCTCGTCGCGCTTCAGCTCGCTTCACGCCTCGGCGGCCCGGCAACTCGCGGAGCTGGGAAGGGGATTGCCCCCGCGCCGCGCCAGAGGCGTTCGGCGCTCTCGCGGCTGGGATTTGCGGCGGCGGCCTGGATTGCGGCGGGCTGGTTGCTGCTGCCGCACCTGTCGCTCTTCCTGGTCTCCATGGTGCCCAACGGCGCCTGGAATTCCACCGCGTTGCCCACCGCGTGGACCGGGAAGAATTACGTCACCCTCGTGGCCGATCCCTCGCGCTGGCGCCCGTTCGGAACTTCGCTCTGGATGGCGGCGCTCGCGGCGGGCGTGGCGGCGGTACTCGCACTCGCGGTGGCGGTGGTGGCCCGCGATCCGCGGCAGCGGGTTTCGCGCTGGCTCGAGCGAGGCCTGGCGTTGCCGTGGGCGGTGCCGGGGACCGTCTATGCCATCGCGTTAGCCACGATGTTCTCACGGCTGCAGCCTGGTGCCGGCCGATTCGTCCTGATCGGCACGCTCTGGTTGCTGCCATTGGCGTATCTTGTGCGAGGCCTCCCGGTGGTCGGGCGGTCGCTGGTGGCGGCGATCCGGGCCCTTGATCCTTCGCTGGACGAGGCGGCGGCCTCGCTCGGTGCCGGAGCATGGCGCAACTTTGCCACGATCACCCTGCCGCTGCTCGCCCCGGTGCTGGCCGGGGCGGCCGCCTTGGCGTTCGTGACCGGTCTGGGAGACTTCATGACCTCAGTGATTCTCTACACGTATGACACCCGACCGGTCTCCCTGGAGATCCTCGGTGCCATTCGTGATGGGGAGATCGGCATCGCGGCCGCCTATGGTGTGGTACTGACCCTGCTCAGCGCGGCGGCATTCCTGCTGTCCGAGCGGAGCCCGCGGGCCGCATGAGGGCGGCCACGAGCACCACCACGAAGCGGCACCAGTTCCGCCAACTCGGTGTCCTGATCGGACTCAACTTCGTTGACATGATGGGATTTGCGATGGTGCTGCCGCTGCTGCCGTTCTATGCGCAGAAGCTCAGCGCCTCGCCGGAGATGGTCGGCGTGCTCCTGGCGTCCTTCTCGATCGCGCAACTCGTTGCCGCGCCGATCTGGGGTCGGGTGTCCGACCGTTACGGACGCCGGCCAGCGCTGCTGATCGGCCTGATGGCCTCGGCACTGGCCTTCCTGGTCTTTGGATTGGCCACTTCACTCTGGGTGCTGTTTCTCTCCCGGATCGTGCAGGGTGCCGGTGGCGGCACGACCGGCGTCGCGCAGGCCTATGTGTCGGATACGGTCGCCAAGGAGGACCGTGCGCGCGCCCTCGGCTGGCTTTCCGCCGCGACGAATGCCGGGATCTCGATCGGGCCAGCCATCGGTTCGCTGGCGGCCCATCTCGGCCGCGCCGCGCCGGGGTACTTCGCCGCCGGCCTCTGCTTCATGAACGTGATCGCGGCGTGGCGCTGGCTGCCGGAAACCCGCACCGCGGCACAGCGTGCGGCCGCCCCTCCGCAACGGCGGCCGTTGTGGCACGCCGCCTACGAGGTCGTGGCGCATCCGTTCGGCCCTCGCGAGCGACTCATCTGGATCTACGGGATTGGGATGTTTGCCTTCTCCCTCCTCACCGGGATGCTCGCGCTCTGGCTTGGCGCCCGCTTCGGGATCAACGAGAAGACGATCGGATGGTACTTCGTGTACTACGGCCTGCTCTCGTTCGTGGTGCGTCTCTTCTTCCTCGGGCCCGTGGTCAACCGATTCGGTGAAGTGGGAACGATGCGGCTGGGGACCCTGCTCCTCGCGGCGGGGATGCTGATGTACCCGCTCGCGACATCGATCTGGATGATGGTCATCATCATTCCGTTCGTGCCGATCGGTACTGCGCTGCTCTTCCCGGCCACCACGTCGCTGCTCTCCCACTCGACCGATCCAGGCGAGCTCGGGACGACGATGGGCGTCGCCCAGACCTTTGCCGGGGTCGCCCGCGTCGCGGCCCCGATCCTGGGCGGAATCGCCTTTCAGCGGATCGGGATCAGTGCGCCCTTCACCATTGGCGGCATCATCGTGTTGATGGTGGCGTGGGTGGCGTTCCGGCACATCCGGCCAGTAGCTTCCGCCGAACATGCCGTCACCTGATGCACCTGTGAACTCAACCCGTCCCGGGGCCTGATGATCGGATTGCCTGAAACCAGCGCCGGATTTGCCGACGCGACGTGGGAATCGCTGGCCCCGTACTATCGGGCCCTCGACGAGGAGCCCCTCGACGCCGCCAGCCTGCCCGGCTGGCTGGCACGCTGGTCTCGACTGGACGAGCTGGTGACCGAAGCCGCCTCCCTGGCGATGATCGCCTATACCGCCGATACCGCGGACAAGGCAAAGGAAACTGCCCACCTCCGCTTCTCGACCGAGGTGCTGCCGCAACTGGAAGAAGCTGAGGTGGCGCTGGCGAAGCGATTCGTTGCCATCGGGAGCGATCGCGATGACTTGCAGACCACGCTGCGCCGGTTCCGAACAGCGATCGAGATCTTCCGCGAGGCAAACGTTCCGCTGGTGTCCGAGGCCGAGGGACTGGCGGCCAAGTATCAGCAGGTGACCGGGACCATGACGGCCGATTGGGGCGGGGAAGCCGTGCCGCTGCCGCGCCTGTCGCCCTTCCTCAAGAGCCGGGACCGGGCGGTGCGCGAAGCAGCATGGCGTGCGGCGACCGGCCCGTATGTGGCCGCCCGCGACGAGCTCGCGAGCACCTTTGATCGGATGGTGGAGTTGCGGCAGGCGATGGCAAGAAACGCCGGCTTCACCGATTTCCGGGATTTTACCTTCGTGGCGAAATGCCGCTTCGATTACACTCCGGCCGACTGTCAGCGGCTGCACGATTCGATCGCCACGACCGTGGTGCCGGCAGTCGCTCGCACCGCCGAAGTGCGCCGCACCCGGCTCGGCCTCGCCACGTTGCGACCCTGGGATCTCGCGGTGGACGCCTGGCGCGAATCGTCACCGGTGCCCTATCGCAACGTGGCTGAACTGCAGGAAACCGCGGCAAGGATCTTCACGGCGGTCGACCCCGTGCTCGGCAATGAGTTCCGCACCATGATGCGCGAAGCCCTGCTCGACCTCGAGTCGCGCCCGGGGAAGGCGCCTGGCGGCTACTGTGACACCCTGCACGCGCGGGGCAGGCCGTTCGTGTTCATGAATGCTGCCGGCGTGGCGGAAGATGTCACCACGCTGCTGCACGAAGCGGGGCATTGCTTTCATGCGTTCGCATCCGCCCCACGACCGTTCATCTGGCAGCGAAATCCGGGCGCCGAGTCGGCCGAACTCGCGTCGATGTCGATGGAGCTGCTTGCGGCACCGTATCTCGCCCAGCCCACGGGATACTACGCCGAGGCGGATGCGCTGTCGGCCCAACTGGAACACCTCGAGGACGTCCTGCTTTCGCTGGCCCACATCGCCTCGGTCGATGCCTTCCAGTCATGGGTCTACACCTCGTCGGACGGCGCAGATGCGGCGGCCCGGGACTCGGCCTGGCTGGCGCTCCGTGAGCGCTTTGAGCCGGGAGTGGACTGGGGCGGCCTGGAACCGGAGCGTGTCTCGCGCTGGTATCGCCAGCTGCACATCTTCCTCTACCCGTTCTACTACATCGAGTACGCGATCGCGCAGATCGGGGCCCTCCAGGTCTGGCGGAATGCCCGGCGCGATCCCCGGGAGGCGGTCGCCGCGTATCGGCGTTTCCTGGCACTCGGGGCGACCCGGCCGCTGCCCGACCTGTACCGGGAGGCGGGGATCGAATTCTCCTTCGGGGTCGGGCTGCTGGGTGAGCTCGTCGGGCTGGTCGAGGAGGAAATGGCCGTCCTGCGGGAGGCGCTGGCTCGGGTCGCCTAGGCCCGCACTGTTGCGCCCTTTCCCGCGGAGGAGCAGATTGCTGCCCGTTGCTGCCCCGCTGGTCGGGGCTGATCACCCCGGTCCGGAGTTTGGATGGCGAAAGAAGAAGGCATCGAAATGGAGGGCGTCGTGCAGGAGGTCCTTCCCGACCGCAATTACCGGGTGCTCCTCGACAACGGCCATACCATTCTCGCCTACGCGGCGGGGAAGATGTCCAAGTTCAAGATCCGTGTGCTCGAAGGCGATCGTGTGAGTGTGGTGCTGTCGCCCTACGACCTGACGCGCGGACGGGTGGTCTACCGGCACAAGTAGACGAGAAGCGAGAGGCGAGAGAATGCACCGAAGGCCGGCTCCCCGTCAGGAGACCGGCCTTCATCGTTTCTCGTTGCTCGCTGCTCCCTTCTCGATCAAGTCCCCAGGATTCTGGCGGCAAGGCGGGCCAGGTCGCTCCCCTTGCGGCGGAGCCCCTTCTGCACGGCTTCCTCGATGGCGCTGCGAAACTCCCCGGCCGAGGCCCAGCGCGATTCGACATCGTTGCGCAAGGCGCGGGACAGCACCGCGGTGAGTTGTTCGCCCAGGTCGGGCCGTTCCTCGACCAGGTTCGGGATAAGGTCCGTGGTCTGTTTGGCGAGCACCTGCTCCACGGTTCCCCCGGGAAAGGGAGCCTTGCCGGTGAGCGCGAAGCAGGCGACCGCCGCCATCGAGTAGAGATCGGTCCGTTGGTCGACCCGCTCCCCCAGCAGTTGTTCAGGAGACGCGAACTGCGGCGTGCCGCTCTGTGACGTGGCGCCGCCGAAGCGGCCGGCGCCGCGCAGGGCCAGGGCAAGCCCGAAGTCGGTGATCCGCAGCGAGCCATCCTGCTCGAGCAGCATGTTTTCCGGCTTGATGTCGCGGTGCACCAGCGAGAGAGAGTGGGCGTGGCCAAGCGCCGCGAGTGCCTCGCGCAACAGGCGGAGAACGCGATCGACCGGCATCGGTCCTTCTGACGCGACCAGCTGGGCGAGGTTCGGCCCGGCCACCAATTCCATCGTGTACCACAGCAGGCCGGATCGCCCGGAGATGTCGTAGATGTCTACGATGTTGGGGTGATTGAGTCGCGCGGCGAGCTGCGCCTCGCGGCGGAAGCGCTCGACGGTGGCCGCGTCCTGGGTCAGGTGGGGATGCAGCACCTTGAGCGCCACCTCACGCTCAAGGTGCAGATCCCGGACCCGGTAGACCCGACCAAAGCCACCCTGACCGAGCATGGCCAGCAGTTCGTAGTCATCGCCGAGCGCCCGGCGAAGCCTGGCCTCCCAGTGCGGTCCCTCGGCCATCTCGCCCGAAAGCGAAGGCAACGACTCGACGGCCGTCTCGAATTGGCCGGCGGCACTGGTGAAGTCCTCGAGCATCTCCGATGCCGTCAGGTACCGCGCCTTCGGATCGGGCCGGAGGGCGCGCAGAATGACGCGCTCGAGGGCTGCGGGGACAATGGCTCGCAGGCGGCGCGGCGGCACGATATGCGCGGGATCTTCGGGAATGGTCGTCCCGGTCACGGCCAGGTAGAGGATCGCCCCGGCGGTGTAGATGTCCGCGGCGGGGTCGCCAGACTTGCCGTCGCGGATTTCCGGCGCCATGAACGGCGTGCCGCTCGGGTGTTCGTTTGCCGGAATTTCCGGAAGCACCAGGTTGCAGAAGCGCAGGTCGGTCACGACGATGCGTCCGGCCATGCTGAGCAACAGTCCCGAGGGAACGACTCGTCTGACGATGACCCCGTTGGCATGCGCATGCTCGATCGCGCCGAGCAGATCGCGCGCGAGCACCAGGACACCCGGGATTGGTCGAGGGCCCCGTTTCAACGCATCAGCGAGGCTCTCGCCTTGAACCCAGTTGCCGATGCGGTACGCCACATCACCAACGATCCCTGCCTCGTAGACATGCCGGATAGCCGGATGATCGAGGCGGGCCATCGCTTCGGCTTCCCTGAAGAACCAGGGCCGCAATCCCCCGCTCGGATCGATGTTGACCCGCAACGACACGCTGCGCTTCAGAAGCTGGTCCCAGGCGCGGAACAGCAAGCGCTCGGCGGCCATCGCAATGGGCTGGTCGAGCTGGAAGCGGCGGCCAAGCACCGCTTCGATGCGCCGGATGGTCTCGTCAGGAACGGTGGCCGCCATAGGGGAAAGATATCCCCGTTGTGTGCCCCGCCCGATGGTCAGCCGCGATGCTCCATGGCTGCGGCCAGCCGCCCACGCAGCGCTTCGATCTCCTCTTGCAACCCGTGTCCGGGCCAGTCGATGCGGGTCGCGAGCGCTTCCAGCAAGTCGTCATACCAGCAAAGCACTGGATGGCCTGAGGGCAGCCCGTTGGTGACGAGATACTCGGGACCGAGGCGCTCCACCAGGGCGATCGTGCTGCCGCACTCATGCAGTTCATCAGCGCAGCAGATGTCGATTGCACGGGGGTCCATCGTCAGCAGGCGACTGAGGAGGATGCGCTTGCGATGCGGCCATTCCAGCGGGGTGCCCTGGATGTCATGGCGCGGTTCGGCAGCATCGCGCACCACGGCGAGGATGACCGAGCCGAATTTCTCGCCGATCTTTCCGCAGAGGGCGTCATGCTCCGCTGGCGTGGTGGCCTCGAGCACATGGTGAAGGATGCCGGCGACCAACGTCACGTCATCGACACCATGTCGCGCGAGGATCACCGCTACGCTGGCCGGATGTGCCACGAAGTGCATGGCATTGTTGGCCGGTGCCCGCGGCGAGCGGTGCTTGGCCACGAACGCGAAGGCATGGTTGATCTGGTCGCTGTACCCTCTCATCGCTCGCTCACGGAAGTCCAAGGAATTTGTGCGTTTGCAGCGATAGGCCCCAGCGGGGATGGCGGAGGCAATACGCCACGGCCGCCTCGGTGTTGGCTTCGCGTTCGGGGCCGTCCATCGGCTGCAGCAGGAAATGCTCGAACGCGAGGGTCTCGAAGCGCTCGGGTTCGGCCCCGGGCTGCGGGTAGACGAGCTTCAATTCGCTGCCGGACCGCTGCACGAGGGTGGTTCCCGCCTTCGGGGAGACGCAGACCCAGTCCACACCCGGCGGCGACGACATCGTACCGTTGGTTTCGATGGCAACCTCGAATCCGTGGTTGTGCAGTGCCGCAATCAGGGCGGAGTCCAGCTGAAGTGCCGGCTCGCCGCCGGTGCACACGACGTAGCGTGTCCGCACCCCACTGTCGGTCGGCCACGTGGCGGCGATCGCCGCCGCGAGGGAGGTGGCTTCACCGAACCTTCCGCCTCCCGGTCCATCGGTGCCGACGAAGTCGGTATCACAGAATCGGCAACTCGCCGTGGCGCGATCCGCTTCGCGACCAGACCAGAGATTGCACCCAGCGAATCGGCAGAAGACCGCCGGTCGCCCGGCGTGCTTCCCTTCGCCCTGAAGCGTAAAGAAGATCTCCTTGACCGTGTAGGCCATGTCAGCGTTCCGCGTAGGGCGCCGGGTCCGACAGCCCCAGCTGGGCAAATGCCCGGAGCCGGAGTTGGCAGGCGTCGCAGCGACCGCAGGCGGCGCCCTCGGGGCCGGGATCGTAGCAGGTGCGCGTCATGCCGAAGTCGACTCCAAGTGCGCGTCCCCGGACGATGATCTCGGCTTTCGTCAGGTGCAGCAGGGGGACGCGGATCGTCAGATCGGTGAGCCGGGTGCCGAGGCGCGCCGCCGCCTGGAAGGCGGCGATGAACGCGGGACGGCAATCGGGGTACCCGGAAAAATCGAGCGCGTTGACACCGATATAGACGTCGTGGGCATCGAGCACTTCCGCCCACGCGAGGGCGTAGCTCAAGAAGATGGTATTGCGAGCAGGGACGTAGGTTGTCGGAATTCCCGTGCCGATTTCCGCATCGGACCGGTTCTTGGGTACGTCCGACCCTGATGTCAGCGCTGACCCGCCGAAGGCCGCCAGGTCGATCTGGACGATCCGGTGCTCGACCACTCCGAGCGCCTCAGCGACTCGGCTCGCGGCCTCGAGTTCCACGGCATGGCGCTGCCCATAACCGAACGACAGGGCATGACAGGCGAAGCCCGCCTCCCTGGAGAGGCCAAGGCAGGTGGCAGAGTCCATTCCGCCGGAGAGCAGGACGACGGCCCTGGGGGCAGGCACCATGGGGGAAACGTAACAACGGCAGGGAAGAAGGATATATTTCCTGCGCGGCCGGGCACACTCTTGCCCGTCCGGGCCGCGAGGGGTGGGCGGGCGATTCGAATGCATGATTCCTGTGCAGGAGTCGTCTCATGACATCACGCTCGACCGTCGTCGCCGTCCTCACCATGCTGCTGGTCGCGGCCTGTAGCAACTCCTCCTCCACAAAGTCGCGCGCTGGCACACCAGCGACGTTCACTGTCGGCGAACTTGCCGTCTTCGCGCCGCTGCCGCCCCTACTCGGGGCGAGGGAGCAGCGGTTGGACGAAGCACGCACCGCGCTGGGTCGCACCCTGTTCTATGAAACCGCGCTCTCCGAAAGCCACGAGATCTCGTGCAACAGCTGTCATGCCCTCGACGCTTGGGGTGTCGACGGCCGCAAGGTCTCGGTCGGCCACAAGGGACAGGTTGGAACCCGCAATGCACCGTCGGTGTACAACGCCGCCGGCCAGTTCGCACAATTCTGGGACGGACGGGCGAAGGATGTTGAGGCCCAGGCGACTGGACCGATCCTGAACCCGATCGAGATGGCAATGCCGGACTCGGAAGCGGTGCTGGCGCACCTGCGGACCGCGAAGAGCTATGTGGCGTCCTTCCGGGCCGCATTCCCCGGCGAGAAGTAGCCGGTGACCATGGAGAATCTCGGCCGGGCGATTGGCGCTTTCGAGCGCCGCCTGGTGACGCCATCGCGCTGGGACAAATTCCTGAATGGTGACAGCACGGCGCTCTCGGCTGAGGAGCGTGCGGGCCTGCGCACCTTCCTTGATACCGGATGCCAAGCCTGCCACGCGGGGGTCTACCTCGGCGGTGATCGGTACATGAAGGCCGGAGCCGCGAAGGAGTGGTTCTCCAAGGCTGACAGCGAACGTCGCTGGCACACCAGCGACG
>JANYAG010000248.1 GCA_025361465.1 Gemmatimonadota bacterium | reverse complement strand
AACACGGTTGTTGCGCTCTCCACGCGAAAGTCTGTCTTCTCAACGTGGCGTACCAACACCCTCTGGGTGTTGGGGTATGACCTTGCCGCGAGCTTCTTCGCACTTGCAGTGGCCGCTCTGTTTGAATGGTCAAACCGCTCTGAGGGCATCTGGAAGTTTTCGTTCATCGGCGTGTTCTTGCCATTCATCACTATTCGCCGCATCTACGGCAAGTTGAACACCCTCGAGGATCTCTATAGAGAACTTGATATCGCCTACGATCAGCTAGAGCTGAATGTGCGTGAACAGCTTGCAATGATGGTAAAGGCCATCGAAGCTCGTGATCCATATACCTCTGGTCATTCCCGCCGGGTCTGCGGGTTGTCACGGGCTATAGCGGTTGATTTGGGATTGGATCCTGAGCAGGTAGAACTGATCGAGAATGCAGCACTCCTTCACGACGTAGGTAAGATTCACGCGGAGTTCGCTCCCCTCCTGCAGAAGGAGGGTAAGCTTACTGAGGAAGAGTGGGGAATCATGAAGACCCACTCCGCCAAGAGCGCAGAGCTCGTTGCTCTCTTCTCGCGTTTCCGTGGCTATGTTGTCGCGTGCGTGCGGCATCACCATGAGCGATGGGATGGCCGTGGGTATCCGGACAAGATCAGCGGCGAGGATATCCCACTTGGTGCCCGGATCATCACGATCGCTGACACAATCGATGCGATGACGACGAACCGACCCTATCGTAACGCCTTGTCGATTGACATCGTACTGTCAGAGCTCAACAAGGGCCGCGGCACACAATTCGATGCCAACCTGGTAGAACTGACCGTCAACTCGGTGACAGTTCGGAGACTAATTTCGGATCCAAGCTCGATCCCGGAGTACTTGCCCCAAGCAAAGCCACGCCTCAGAGCACGGGACGTTGTGCGTGGTGGTGGCGGCCTCCCGTCTATCGGTCACGAGTCAACCCAGACTGCCGTGAGTGGCCATCCGTAGGTGCAACTAGTCGGTAGCACTTTAAGCCGTCTATCCTGCGCAGGATCTATTGCTTGGGCGCGATTCCGGACCTCCGCATTATCGCCGCAATTGATGGCGGAAGTCTGGTCAACTGATAGTTGACTTTCGTCCATGTATTCGAAGTGGTCCCGGATACAGTTGACTCAAGCAGCGCAACTGCTCCGAGGACCTCGGCTTGGTCCTTCAGGTCCAGCATACCAGGATCGGGGAAAGCAGCCTCAAGTCGTTGAAGTGCAATTGAAGGCTCACCACTCCTGATTCCTATTAGCGCGACCCATCTTGCAAACTGTCCGGCGTATGCCTCGTGGTGAAGCCCCTGGAGGTTGCCACCGGTGCCGCGCCGAGCAAAGGTGTAGGCCTTCTGATCGTGACCGCTGAAGAGAAGGACATCCGCTGCGCACAGCAGGGCTGCTTGCCTCGCCCAATCTGGAAGACCTCTTCGCATCTGTTCGAGTGTATCCGCGATTGTCGAGCGAGCCTCCGCCTGCCTCCCCTCAGTCGCAAGCCCAAGACCGAGTTCATAGGCGGCTCCGATGGCGCCAGCACTCCAGTCTGCAGCCGGAAAGAACCCAAGGGCTTGGCGAGCCCAATCCATCTGAGCCTGAACGCGGCCAAGGCGCCCCTCGACCAATGCTAGTTTAGTCGCGCACTCCCCACGAAGTGTGCTGTTGTCGAGTCGCTTCGCCATTTGTTCTGCAAGGAAAAGTGACGGAAGTGCGCCTTGGTAATCTCCGAGAAGGTAGAGGAGATTCCCCTTGCCAAGGAGAAGCCTTACCGCGATCGAACTAGCGATCTCCGCTTCCGTTGCTATGTCAACTCCCAAACAGATCTCAGTCAAGGCCGATTGCGTTTTTCGTTGCGCTCCCAGGACCCAAGCCCTAGCCAGAATCAGGTGGAGCCGCTGGTAAGAATCCATCGGAGATCTGGCCACACTAGGAATCGCCGCTTCAAGTAACCGCAGGTGTTCGTTGTTCCAGGTGAGACCGTGCATTCTGACGATCGCTGAGAGCACCTTCACCTTCACGTCGATGTCGATGTCCTTCTCCGTCATCTTCAGCAGTGAGACCGTTGCGGAGGAGATGCCATCGACCCTGAGCAGCCCCAACCACCTCCTCGCCACGATTCGCATTACCTCACGCTCGCAGGCCTCCGACTCGGTGAACGGGTCCTCGGCCAGGTCGAGCACCCGCAACGAATCCTCCCAGCGTCCCAGCGCCTGCTGCGCCTCGGCGAGGAGCAGGATGGCCGTCCGGCGGGCCGCCCCGGTCAGCGCGGGCAGCCCGGTCGAGAGCGCCAGGTCGGCCTCGTGCGGGGTGCCACGGCGGATCGACTCGCGACCGCCCGCCAACAGGTAAGGGATCGCCTCGGTCAGCCGGTCGGCTCGCACCAGGTGCCAGGCGATCTCGAGCCCGGGAATCGGCTCGGCCGCCCCGTCCTGCGCCAGCAATCGGTCCGCCACCAGCCCATGCATCATGCGGCGGAGCGGGGCGGCGATCGCCATGTAGCACTGCCCCCGCACGAACTCATTGGCAAACTCGAGATGGTTGCCGGCATCGCGGAAGATCCGCTGGGCGGTGAGCGCCGTCATCGCGCGCATCGTCCGCGCCACCGGCAGGTCGACCAGGTTGTACATCGAGAGGTCATTCAGCCGCTGCCCCAGCAGCGCGGCGAGTTCGGCCACCGAGCGCGCCTCGGCGTCGAGGGCGGAGAGCGTCCCCTCGACCAGGCGGAGAAATGCATCCTTCGGCGGCCGGTCGGCGCGCGCCGCCATCGACCCGAGCGCAATGGCGAGACAGCCGTCGCCCAGGCGGCGCCAGTCCTCCACCAGCAGCTCGAGCAGCATCGGATTGCCGCGCGCCCCGGCGAGGATCGCGCGACCGATCGCGGGCCCCATGGCCTCACCCGTGGTGAGCTGCGCCTCGAGCAGCACCGTCGCCTCGCCCTCAGGCAACGGTCCCAGCGTCATCTGCGTCAGCCCGATCGACTCGGCGTTGTCGACGAATCGCGGGGCATTCGGCGTTTCAGCCTCGAGGGCGCTCGATGACGTGAGCATCACCATCAGGGGCAAGTCCTCGATGCGACGGAGCATCAGGTGCAATACGGCGAGACTGGTCGCGTCGGCCAGATGAATGTCATCGACCACCAGCACCACCGGGTGCTCCTCGGCGAGCGCGGCGACGAGCGCCATCACCCCTTCGGCAAACATGATCCGGGCACTCTCCCCCTCGGTCTGCAGCGGCGCGGGCAGCGACGGATACCGCTGGCGAACCTTGGCGATGAGCCGGGCGAGCTCCGCCAGCTGGGGCGGCGGCGTGGTACTCGCCCCCGGCAGGTCGAGCAGCTGGGTCACCAAACTGCCGATGACGCCGAACGGCAACTCGCGC
>JANYAG010000233.1 GCA_025361465.1 Gemmatimonadota bacterium | reverse complement strand
CAAGCATCGCACATATCGGCGTCGCCGTGCCGGACGTAGTGGCCGCGATGCAATTCTACCGCGACGTTCTCGACGTTCCCATCCGCGGGCCAGAAGAAGCCGATGGGGCACGCATTGTCCACCTGCAGTTCGAGGGCGCCGAGGTGGAACTCCTCGAACCCCTCCGGGACGATTCCCCGATCGCCAAATTCCTGGCCAAGCGCGGCCCGGGGATCCACCATGTCTGTTACCGCGTCGCCGACCTTGACGCCGCACTCATCGCCTGCCGTGAACGCGGCTACCAGCTGGTTGATGACCTGCCACGCACCGGGGCGGGTGGCCATCGCATCGCCTTCCTGCATCCCAAGTCAACCAGTGGCATTCTCGTCGAACTGACCGAGTAGTGGGTCACCGCCAGCCATCCACTCTCCTGAACGTCCGTTCAGTTGCCGGAGTTCCCACCAGTCGACTGGCAGTTCAGCTTGACCTGGTCGAGGTCGAGGTTGCGCACCAGCCAGCCGTCCTTGGCACTGTTCACCGCCAGCACGGGGATCACCACCTTGCACCCGTTGCGGGCGATTTCGGTGGTCACAGTCCGCTCGTTCTTCTTCCCGCCGCCGAGTTCGGACAGCGCGCGCACCGACACGCGAGACAACCAGGCCTGGGTAAACACCATCCGCTTCTCGACGTTGCCCCCCGTCAGGCCAACGTGCGCCGCCGACCCCTTGTCGGTGCCGATCAACTCGGCCATCCGCTTCAGATTGCTGTCGGCCGCCGCCTTGATATACTCCTCTACAGCCGCGGAGGCGCTTTTTGCCTTGCCACCCTGCGCGACGACCAGCGCCGGCGTGACAGTCATCGCAAGCAGGACCAGCGTGAGGGGCGTACGGACATGCATGACGGGCCTCCTGGCGGATTGAACGGCCGAAACGTACCTACCGAAACCTCCGAATGCGACCACTGCGCTTCTACGTAAACGTCGATCATGTGGCGACCATCCGGGAGGCGCGCAGGACGGACGAACCCGATCCGCTGCTCGCCGCGCGGGAGGCCGAAGACCACGGCGCGGATGGAATCACCATCCACCTGCGCGAGGATCGCCGGCACATCCACGATCACGACGCCGTCGCCATCGCGGCCGGCGTGCGCACCGTCTGTAATCTCGAGCTCGGGATCAGCGAGGAAATCGTCGCCATCGCCTGCCAGCTCAAGCCCTTTCAGGTGACCCTGGTGCCGGAACGCCGGGAGGAAATCACCACGGAAGGGGGGCTCGACCTTTTCCACGACACCCCCCGACTCGCCCGGGCGATCGAGCGGCTCCGGGCCGCTGGCTGCCGCGTCTCGGTGTTCATCGACCCGGACACCGCATCAATTGCCGGTGCGGCCGACCTGGGCGTCCCCGCGATCGAGCTGCATACCGGCCGATACTCCCTCTCCTGGCAGGCTGGTACCGAGGCACTGGCGCAGCTCCGCGAGGCCGCCCGCCAGGCCGTGCACCTCGGCCTGGCGGTCCATGCCGGCCATGGCCTGACCTACCGGAACGTCCAGCCGGTCGCGGGTATTCCGGAAATCGAGGAGCTCAACATCGGACACAGCATCATCAGCCGGGCCGTGTTCACCGGTATCGGACCAGCAGTCGGCGAAATGAAGCGGCTCCTCACCGAGGCGCGGCGATGAGCGGCTCGGCGCGGCGGGCAGAGTTCTTCGCCCTCGAGGCGCGCGAGTACCTCGCCGAGCTCGAGCCGCTGGCGCGCGCGCAGGATCTTCCCGATGCCGAGCGGCTGGTCCGGGGCGCCCGGGCGCTCCGCGGCGCGTCACTGATGGCTGGGTTGGGCACCTTCGCGCGGGCGGCGGCGGGGTTGGAAGGAATCGCCCGCCAGGTTCGCGACAATGCGCTGCCGTGGGACCCCGATGCCCGCTCGGCATGGCGCGAAGGGCTTGAGTTGCTCAAGTCGCTGGTCACCCGCGCCACCACGTGGGAAGCCAGCGATGATCGCCAGGCGCTCGGACTCGCGGATCGGCTCGAGCGGGTGGCCGGTGGGCAGTCGGTCGCCAACCCCGTTCCCCAGACCTCCGCGCTGACACCGGGCGTGCGCGCCTTCATCGCCCGCGAATCGACGTTGATCGCCGGCTCGCTCGAGCAGGCCGCGCGAGCGCTCGCGCCACTGCCGCCGCCCGCAGCCCTCGCCGCCGTCCTCGAACGGATGCAATCGCTCCGCGGCCTCAACGCCTCGGTCGAGTTGTCGCCGCTGCCCGAATTGCTCGATGCGATGGAGGTGGCGACCCGCACCCTGCTGTCCGACGTGCCACCACCCCCCGATGTCGGCGCCGTCTTCGCCGAGGCCGCTCACGCCCTGGCGACCATGGCGCGCGCGGTCGCCGAGACCGGACGGGTCACCCCGCTCGTCGAGGTCGACCGGGTCGCTGCCCGCCTGCTCGAGAGCTATACCGTCGAGCGCGATGTCGTGACGATGGCAGCGCTTGCCCCCGAGGGGATGGAATCGGTGATCCGTCGCGGCACGCTGCCGAATGCCGCGGACCACGC
>JANYAG010000176.1 GCA_025361465.1 Gemmatimonadota bacterium | reverse complement strand
CCGCGATCCCCCGCCTGCTTCCGCTGCTCGTGCTCGTTGCACCGATCATGGGGCAGGCCGTTCCACCGG
Source organism: Gemmatimonadota bacterium (assembly GCA_025361465.1). Taxonomy (GTDB): domain Bacteria; phylum Gemmatimonadota; class Gemmatimonadetes; order Gemmatimonadales; family GWC2-71-9; genus Palsa-1233. Next base: position 7,622 of record JANYAG010000176.1, on the reverse strand, counting down.
CCACGGTGCGCGAGTACCAGGCGGAGTTCACCACCTATCCCTTCTCCGACCCCAACCCGATCCCGGTGATGGGGCGGATCTATCCGTATTTCCGCTTCGATGGCTTTACCAATGTCGCGGTGCAGCGCACCTGGAAGATGATCGACCTCGAGAATCAGTGGCTCCGGGTGTCGATCCTGCCGGAGATCGGCGGCAAGATCTGGCGCGCGGTCGACAAGGCGACGGGGAAGTCGTTCATCTACGACAACCGGGTGGTCAAGTTCCGCGACATCGCGATGCGCGGGCCGTGGACCAGCGGCGGCATCGAGGCCAACTACGGCATCATCGGTCACACCCCCAACGTTGCCACGCCGGTGGACTACGTCACCCAGCGCAACGCCGACGGCAGCGTCACCTGCACCATCGGGACGCTCGACCTGCTCACCCGAACCACCTGGCGACTGGCGATCACCCTTCCTGCCGACAAGGCCTACTTCACCACCGCCTCGTTCTGGCACAACGGCACGCCGTTCGAGCAGCCGTACTACTCCTGGATGAACACCGCCATTCCCGTCGGCGACGATCTCGAGTTCATCTACCCCGGCAACCACTTCCTCGGCCATGGCGGCGAGGTCGGCGACTGGCCGGTCAACACGGCGAACGGCAAGCAGATCTCCTTCTATCGCAACAACGACTTCGGCGGGTACAAGTCGTATCACGTCTTCGGCAGCTACACCGACTTCTTCGGTGCCTACTGGCACAAGCAGGAGTTCGGGATGGCGCGGTACGCGCCGCACGACGAGAAGCCCGGCAAGAAGCTCTGGATCTGGGGGCTGTCGCGCCAGGGGATGATCTGGGACCAGTTGCTCACCGACGCCGACGGCCAGTACACCGAGGTGCAGTCGGGTCGCCTCTTCAACCAGACCGCCGAGTCGAGCACGCTGACGCCCTTCAAGCACCGCGGCTTTGCGCCCTACAGTTCCGATCGCTGGACCGAGTACTGGTTTCCGGTGAAGGGGACCGGCGGCTTTGTGATCGCCAACCAGTGGGGTGCGCTCAACGTGCAGCCGGGGGCCCGTGGCATCGCGCTGTCGCTCTCGCCGGTGCAGTCGATTGCCGACTCGATCGAGGTGTTCGACGGCAGCACCCGGATCTACGCCAAGGCGCTTCACCTCGGGCCGCTCGAGCGCTGGCGCGATACCGCCCCGGTGGTCGCCGATCCGTCGAAGCTGCGCGTCACGCTCGGAGGCCACAAGATCGAGTGGGTCGCCGATCCCTCGGCAACTTCGCTTGACCGCCCGCTCGCGGCGCCGACGCAATTCAAGTGGAACTCGGCGTACGGCAACTACATCTCGGGCAAGGAGCGGCTCCGCGATCGCGACTACCTCGGTGCCCAGCGCGACCTCGAGCGCGCGGTGGCCGCCGATTCCAACTACCTGCCCGCCCTGACCGACCTTGCGTCGCTCGCCCTGCGCCGTGACAACGTTCCCGCCGCATTGCGCCTGGCCCGCCGAGCCCTCAGCATCGACACCTACGACCCGATGGCGAACTTTGTCTGGGGCGAAGCCAACCTGCGTGGCGGGCGCCGCATTGATGCGCGCGATGGCTTCGATATCGCCGCCGAATCACCGGAGTACCGGAGCGCGGCGTACACCGCGCTGGCCAAGCTCTACCTGCACGACGGCGACCTGGAGCGAGCAGTGGACTACGCATCCAAGGCGCTCGACTACAATCGCTTCGATCTCGATGCCTGGCAGGCGCGGGCCGTGGCGCATCGGTTGTTGCGCGACCGGGCCGCCGCCACCAGCGACATCGCGTCGATGCAGGCGCTCGATCCGCTGTCGCACTTCGCCCGGTTCGAGTCGGCACTCTGGGATGGCAGCGCCGCGGCATGGCAGGGAGCGACGTCCCTGATCCGCAACGAGATGCCCGCCGAGACGCTGCTCGAGCTGGGACTCTGGTACGTCGAGGCGGGCCAGTCGGCCACCGCTGATCAAATCCTTGCGCTTGCGCCGGCCAACCCCGAAGTGCTCTACTGGCGTGCGTTCCTGCATGATCGCCTGGGAGCGAGTGACGTGACGGCCTTGCTGGCGCGTGCTGATGCTCAGTCGCCGCGGCTGGTCTTTCCGTCGCGCGTCGAGTCGGCGGCGGTGATGGCTTGGGCCATGACTCGTACGCCAAGCTGGCTACCGCGCTACTTCCTCGGATTGATTCGCTGGAGCCAGGGCGACAGCGCCGCGACCCGGAAGCTGTTCAATGAGGTCGGTGAGACGCCGACGTACGCGCCGTTCTACGCCGCGCGCTCGGAACTGCTCAAGCTGACCGACTCGGCACGCGCCCGCGCCGACCTGCATCGTGCCGCCCAGCTCGAGCCGGGGGAATGGCGCTATGGCCGCGCCCTGGCCGAACGCGCCATTGCCGATGGCCAGCTGGCGCTCGCCGTGTCGATCGCGTCGAGCTACTTCCGCCAGGCCCCGCGCAACTCCGCCCTCGGCATGCTCTACGCTCGCGCGCTGCTCCGCAACGGCGAGGCCATTGCCGCGCGACAGTTGCTGGACACCCTGGTGGTGCTGCCCTATGAAGGGGCCGGCGAAGCGCATGCTCTCTACCGCGAGGCCAACCTGCTTGGCGCCGTCGAGCGACTCCGTGCGCACGACAGCAAGGGCGCGCTCGCGTTCATCACCAAGGCCCGCGAGTGGCCCGAGCGCCTCGGCGCAGGCAAGCCGTACCCCGCCGATGTCGACGAACGGCTCGAAGATCTGCTCGCCCGGTGGGCGCCACAGGGCGCCACCCCGGACCCGGTCGTCGATCGGCAAGCCCGGGCGATGTCCGAGGCGGCCAGCGATCCCCTGACCCAGCGCGTGCTGCGGGCCCTGCTCGCCCCGGCCGCACGATGACGCCGACCCTTCCGGAACGGAGCCCACGCATGATTCGCCGTCGAATGCTGGCCCTGCTCGTCGCGGTGCAGCTGGTCCCCGGCCGGTCAGCCGTCCAGGCGCAAGCCACGCCATATGTCCCCTCCGCCGAGAACCTTGCCGCGCGGGTGCGTTTTCAGGACATGAAGCTGGGGATGTTCATCCACTGGGGACCGGCGATCACGCAGCAGAATGACATGTGGGACATGGAGGAGAAGCACTACACCGTCAAGGAGTACGAAACGATCGCGCCGCTCTTCAACCCGGTGCGGTTCGATGCCAACGCGTGGGTCCAGCTCGCCCAGGACGCCGGCTTCAAGTACATCACCCTGATCACCAAGCATCACGACGGGTTCGCGCTGTGGGACTCGAAGCTGAGTGACTGGAACATCATGCAGCGCACGCCGTTCAAGCGCGACATCGTGCGCGAGATGGCGGAGGCCTGTCGCGCGGCCGGCATGCCGCTCTTCCTCTATTACTCGCAACTGGACTGGCACCACACCGACTACTTCCCGCGCGGCGGCACCGGCCGCGGTGCCGGGCGCCCCGCCTCGGGCGATTTCAACAAGTACCTCGACTACATGAACGGCCAGCTCAGCGAGCTGCTCAGCAACTACGGCCCGATCGGCGGCATCTGGTTCGACGGGATGTGGGATCGCCCCGAGGCCGACTGGAAGCTGCGCACCACCTACGACCTGATCCACCGGCTGCAACCCGCCGCGATGGTCGGATCGAATCATCACAAATCGCCGTTCCCGGGCGAAGACTTCCAGATGTTCGAGAAGGACCTGCCGGGCGGCAATTCTGCCGGCTTCAACACCACCGATGTCTCCTCGCTCCCACTCGAGACGGCGGAGACCGTGGCTGACGCGTGGGGGTTCCGGCTCAACGACCGTGCCCTCAAGCCGCTCGACCGGCTGGTTCGCTACGTCGTCAACGCCACCGGGCGCAACGCCAATTTCCTCTTGAACGTGGGTCCGACGGCCAGCGGGGAGATCTGGCCGGTCCACGCGGCGCGGCTGCGCGAACTCGGCGCCTGGATCAAGAGCCACGGCGCGGCGATCTACGGCACCCGCGGCGGACCGATTTCGCCGCGGGCCTGGGGCGTCACCACGCAGCGCGGCAACACGGTGTACGTGCACGTGCTCGACTGGCCCGACCAGGCGCTCACCTTGCCGCCGCTCGGACGCCGGGTCCTGCGGGCCTCGCTCCTGATCGGTGGTGCCGCGGTCCCGTTCCGGAGCGCGCCGGATGGGGTCACGCTCACGCTGCCGTCGAGGGCGGCCGGTGAGGTGGACCAGATCGTTGTCCTGGAGCTGGCCGGGTGAGCCGCCGCGCCCCAGCTGCCGGGCTCTTGTGCCCAACCACGCCAAGCCGATACTCTGCCATGATGCCGACCTCCCGCTGCCTGCGCCGATTTGCCCTCGTCGTGCCGCTCCTGCTCGGTGCCTGCCGCGCCCCGTTCGAGCCCGACACCAGTACCACCACGCCCCCCGGGACAACCACGCCGTCGCTCCCGTTCCGCATCGGTTCGTCCGGGTCGGACTTCGCCCGGGCCGTCGCCACCGACGGATCCGGAAATGCCTACGTCGCGGGGTACTTCGCCGGTCTGGTGAATTTCGATCCGACGTCCGCGCTCGCCTCAGGCCGAGTGGCGATTGGTCCGTCGGATATCTCGGTCGCGAAGTACAGCGCGACGGGCGCCTTCCAGTGGGTGTATTCGATCGGCGGTACCGACAGCGACACGCCATTCGACATCAAGCTCGGTTCGGGTGGCGGGGTGTACGTCGCCGGAACCGTCAGTGCGGGGGCGTTGTGCAACGGCCGAGTGGTCCCCAATGCCGGCGGGCATGACATCCTCCTGCTGCGCCTCAGCGCGGCAGGCACCTGCGACTGGGCGCTCGGAATCGGCAGTAGTGGCGAGGACGAAGCCCACGCCGTGCTGGTCGAACCGAGCGGTGACGTAGTGCTGACCGGCTTCTTCACCGGCACCGTGGATTTCGATCCAGGGCCGGGTGCCGCGGTGCTGATTTCCCGCGGGGGTCGCGATGGTTTCGTCGCGCGCTACGGGGCCGACGGGACCTTCAAGAGCGTGGTGCAGTTCGGCGGTGCAGCGGATGACGTAGGCAATGCCATCGCGCGTACTGTGGAAGGTGACCTGGTGGTGGGAGGCGAGTTCCGCGGCATCGCGACCTTCGGGTCGGCGCTTGCGCCGCTGCTGCTCACCAGTGCGGGTGACGCCGACTTCTTTGTCGCGCGCTTCTCGCCACAGCTCGGGACCCAGTGGGCGATCCGCGGCGGCGGGACCGGCTTCGATGCCGTCGGCTTGAACTCGCTGGTGGTGGATGGCCTGGGCCGGATCCTGGTCGCCGGGACGTTTTCAGGCGTCGCGGATCTGGACCCGAGTGCTGGCGCGATCCTGGTCACGTCGCAGGGCGGCAGCGACGTCTTTCTCGTCCGCTACGATGGGACCGGGGCCTGGGCCGGGATTGCCCGGGCATTCGGCGGGAGCGGCAGCGAGTCGGTCGACAACATGGTCCTTGATGCCTCGGGCAACCTCTATCTGGCAGGTTGGTTCCAGAACAGCGTCGACTTCGACCCCACCTCCGGCACCCATGTGGTAGCGGCCAAGGGGAGCCAGGGGGCGGGCGATGGCTTTGTCCTCTCCCTGAACAGCGCCGGGGAGTTCCGGTGGGTTGCCCCGATCGGGTCGGTCATTGCCGGGGAGGGCAACCTCGGGGTCACCAGTGGCTTGGCGCTCCAGTCCAACGGCGCCCTCTGGGCCGTGGGGCGGTTCTTTGGCCGGGTGACCTACGACCTGAGCGACCCGACGGTCCAGTCCCAGAGCATCGGGGATGCGGACCAGTTCGTCGTCCGATTCGATGCCGCCACGGGGGCGCTCCGCCGGTAGGGCGGGGGCCCCCCTTTCCCCAACCCGGTCCTGCCGCCATCTTTACAGGCTTCCCAGCCCCGAAATGGGGTCTGGTCGTGTTCAGCATGTCGAGCGGGCACCCCCCGCGGGAGTACCGGGAGAGATGGCGAAGACCAGTTCGATCCAGCGCAACGAGAAGCGCAAGAAGCTCTCGGCCAAGTTTGCCGACCAGCGGAAGAAGCTCAAGACCGTCATCATGAGCCTCACCGCGACGCCGGCAGAGAAGGAAGTCGCCAATCGGAAGATGCAGGCGATCCCTCGCAACGCATCGCCCGTGCGGATCCGCAACCGCTGCGGACTCTCCGGCCGCTCGCGCGCCTATGTCCGGCGATTCGGACTGTCACGTATCGCGTTCCGCGAACTTGCGCTCGAGGGGAAGATCCCCGGTGTGCGCAAGGCCAGCTGGTAAGCCCGGAGACATTCGACCATGGCCAAGAAGGGACGCATCCAGGTCAAGCTCCGGAGCACCGAGAGCGCCTACATGTACGTGACCACCAAGAATCCCAAGAAGCATCCGGAGCGGATGGAACTCCGCAAGTACGACCCGATGCTCAAGAAGCACGCGGCGTTCAAGGAAGAAAAGTAGGGCTGCACACCTTCGGGCCTCATGGATCCCGAATCCTTCCGACGGCATGGCCATGAGCTGATCGACTGGCTCGCGGACTACTTCACAGAGATCGAGTCCTACCCGGTGGCCGCGAAGGTGGCCCCCGGGGACCTTCGTCGGGCACTGCCGACCCGGGCGCCTGAACAGGGCGAATCCTTCGACCAGATTCTCGCCGACTTCCGCGAGCTCATCGTTCCGGGCATTTCCCACTGGGGTCATCCCGGCTGGTTTGCCTATTTCCCGTCCAACTCGTCTCCCCCTTCGGTGCTCGGCGAGTTGCTTTCCGCTGGCCTTGGCGTGCAGGGGATGAGCTGGGCGACCTCGCCGGCGGCCACCGAGCTGGAACAGGTCGTGATGGAGTGGTACCGGCGCCTCCTCGACTTGCCGGAGGGCTTCACCGGAGTGATCCAGGACACCGCTTCGACGTCGACCCTGGTGGCCTTCCTGACGGCGCGTGACCGTGCGGGGGCTGACCCGGCCGCCCTGGTGGCGTACTGGTCTCCCGAGGCGAACTCGTCGGTTGGAAAGGGCGCGCGGCTGGCGGGGTTCGCCCCGGACCGTTGCCGGGTGGTGCCGGTCGACGACCGCTTGGCGATGCGAGCCGACGCCCTGGCGGACCTGATGGCGGCCGATGTGTCGGCCGGGCTCGTCCCGGCGGCCGTGGTGGCGACGATGGGCACCACGGGGACCACCGCCTGCGACCCGCTCCGTGCGATCGGGGAAGTCTGCCGGTGCCACGGGGCCTGGTTTCACGTCGATGCGGCCTTCGGCGGATCGGCGGCGATCGTCCCCGAAATCCGCTTGTTGCTGGATGGCGTGGAGCTGGCCGACTCGATGGTGACCAACCCGCACAAATGGTTGCTGACCAACTTCGATTGCTCGGCCTACTACGTTCGGGATGTGCCGGCACTGAAGCAGACCTTCAGCACTTCACCAGACTACCTGAAGACGGCGCAAGACGACGACGTGGCGAACTTCCGCGACTGGGGGATCCCGCTCGGTCGCCGGTTCCGCGCGCTCAAGTTCTGGTTCGTGTTGCGCAGCTACGGCGCGGCGGCACTGCGGGCGATGATTCGCCAGCACATCGCCCTGGGGCACGAGCTGGCGTCGTGGGTTGACGCCGAGCCCCACTTCGAACGGCTTGCCGAGGCGCCGCTCGCGCTGGTCTGCCTGCGCCACGTTCCCGCCG
>JANYAG010000172.1 GCA_025361465.1 Gemmatimonadota bacterium | reverse complement strand
CCAAGAACGAGCATCCCCCGACACCCCACAAGCCTACCACAAAACGATGTATTTACCCGCCGTAGTAGTACTACCCTGACAGAACTCGGCTACCGCACGAGCGCGACGGCAGACGCGATCGGCGTCAATCGCAAGACGGTGCAACGCTGGCACGCCGGAGCGTCCGAACCTTCCGCTCAGGCTCTCGCCAACTTGCGGGCGTTCACGTGGTCGGTGGTTGGAGGCCACGCTTGAAGGCTTCAAGTGCACGCCGTGACCAACAGCGTGGGCGCCGCAGACGTCCGAAATCCTTCCGAGATAGAAAGGGTGAAACGCTGCAATGCCCCGACATCTCCGGTCGGGGGAGCAGGAATTCGCTTCGTTCGAACGGGCGCGCGTGAAGCGGGCTTTGAGCCAGGGGTACGTCAAACTCGGGCAGTCGCCCGCCTCCGCGCCGCGGCGGAGGTCGCGTGCAGGTGCTATCGCCGACTGCGCGGACACCGGCTGATCGGGGCGCGCTCCTCGTCGGGTGCCGTGCCAATCAGGCGAGTGAGATCGTCGTTTCCGCGCCTGCGCGCTGCCGCGGAGGCGATTCGCGAGAGCAGACCTACGAGATGGCCACGGATGCCATGCGAGTGTCCCGAGTCCGTTGGCACCGACTCAACTCGTCCCTCGTCGGCCACGCCTCCTCTCCCGAAGGACACGCGCCGTCGCCGAGTGGAACCGAGCTAACCCGACACGACCTGACCCCGCAGAGTTCACGCGGGAAATCCTGCCAAAGCTCGCTGGCGTCTCAATGTCCCGGCTAGCTCGCGAGACCGGGCTAAGCCGGCGATATATCAAGCTGATCGTGACCGGGGGAAATGTTCCCCACCCCATGCATTGGGAAGCCTTCGCGCACGCGGTTCCGTCTGCGAGTGGCGTGGATGTGACACCTGATCCTCGACTGGACTGAAGGTCTACACCTCGAAGTGTTCGCGATTTGCCGGTTGTTCTCGCCTCGCCTCCTGCCGCAGTCGAAAGCGGATCAGAGGCGAGGCGAGAGGGCTGAGCCTACGTTGACGCTATTTGCCCTTGAGTGAGAAGGCGTAGAAGGTGGTGCTGCCGTTCCAGCCGGGGATGCGCAGGTGGGCGTAGCCATCGCCCCAGTAGACAGTGCCGTCGACAACGGCGGCGCCGCTAATGGCCGCGCCGGGCGTCTGGAAGCTCCACAGCGTGCGGCCGTTGGCGGCGTCGAGGGCGTAGTAGGTGCCGCTCATGGACGGTGCGTAGAGGACGCCGTTTGCGACCGTGACCGGGCCGAGGGCGTTGCCACCGCCAAACGCGTTGTGGGATGGGTCGGGCACCTGCCAGAGGATCTTGCCAGTGGCCGGGTCAAGCGCGGCCCAGGAGCCGGAGGTGATCGGCGTCGGGCTGCCGGGGATCGCGTAGGGCGTGCCGTTGAAGTTCTCCTCTGCGATGTAGATGCGCTTGCCGTCGGTGGCCGGGCCCCACTCGATGCCGCCGAGCGTCGAGCCTGGGCCTGCCGCCTGGCTCCACAGGATGCTGCCGGTGGCGGCGTCGAGTGCCCAGTACTGACCGCTCTTTTGGCCAGCACCGACCGCGAGCTGCTTCAGCCCCGTGGGGCCGTGGATCGTGAACAGGTTCGGGCCGGAGCCGAAGTCGTAATCAGGTCCGGGGCTGGATGGGCAGTTGTGCGGGTCGAAGCCCGGGATGCAGGCCACATTCCAGTCGTCGAAGCCGCCCACGCCGGTGGCCCACTTGATCGCCCCGGTGCTGGCATTGAGCGCCAGGATCGAGTCGATGTGGTCGTCCGGCGACAGGCAACTCCCTGGCGTGCCTCCGCCCGCCTCGCAGTCCTTGACGCTCTGCGGCACGGTGTAGTTGTTGCCGGTCGTCACGAACAGGGTGTTGCTGGCCGCGTCGAAGGCTGGTGTGGTGCCCCAGACGGCTCCGCCGCTGTAGCCGCCCGGCACGCCTCCGTTGTCGGGGATCGTGTACGTCTTCCAGAGGATCGCGCCAGTGGTCGCGTCGACCGCGACCATCGAGCCGCGGAATGTGCAGCACGGGTACGCCGGATTGGCGGCGACGCCCTCTTCCGCGGAGGCGACGCCTTGGTAGATGACGCCGTTCACGACCAGTGGCCCGGCGGTCAGGATCGCGAACGGGTGCTGGTCGACGCGCGTCGTCCAGATCTGCGCGCCGGTGGTGGCATTGACCGCGAACAGGTAGCCACCGTTCTGGTCACCCAGGTAGACGGTGTTTCCCACGACAGCCGGGGCCGCGCGCGAGACGGAACCGGTCACGCCGTCGTAGGCCGAGATCGGCCGAGACCAGATCGTCGCCCCAGTCGTGGCGTCGACCTTGTTCAGGTAGCCGCCCCAGTCCGGGAAGTAGACAGCGCCACCCACCACCGCCGGGATCGCGC
>JANYAG010000165.1 GCA_025361465.1 Gemmatimonadota bacterium | reverse complement strand
ACCAGCCGCGCCGAGCATCGCACCCGCGCGCAGCTTGAGCCGAGTTCCGCGCAAGGGCCTGGTCACGATGTCCGCCGCAGTCGTTCCCTGATCGCCCTTGTCCGAGATCCCGAACTGCGCGTACCACGGCATCGCGTGCATGGCGTTATCGCTCCACTGCGCGGGGGCATCGGGCGCGGTGTCTCGCCGATGGCACGTCGTACAGCCCGCCTCATCGAGCGCAGACAGATCGGGCGGGGCATCTTCGGGATAGTCGAGGTATCGCAGAAACGCGACAAGCGCCGAGAAGTCGGCGCTGCTCAGCGCGCCAGCCTGCAGCCCGAGCTCACCCGCCAGCGCGGTGATCGTGAAAGTCTGAATCGACTCGGTGAAAAGCTGGTAGCCCAGCATGTTCGCGCGTGCGCCGGTGGTGGTCAGTTTGCCCGTGCCGGCGTGCGCCACCACGTAAGCCGCCTCTGCGTCGTCGAGCGTCCAGCCGCGGGCGTAGAGCGCCGGGGCGCGCGTCATGCGTGCCGAGGAGGGGCAGCCGTCGGGGAAGTCGCCGGGCGCGTCGAGCTTGTGGCGGCGGATGACGTCAAGATCGGTTGCCCCGCGCGGAACATCGCAATTGGCGTGTGCCTCATCGCCGCTTCCGCCGAGCGTTGGGATCGAATGGCAGGTGGCGCAGGAGGGCGCGTTGTAGCCGCCATTGGCAGATCCGAGGCCATCGGCGACGGTGAATTGGTGTGTGAATACGGCGCGGCCGCGCTCGATTTGCGCGTCCATCGAGGCGAAATGGGGCAGGTAGCGGACGATGGAGAGATCGAGGGGCGGGGAGGTGCAGCCGAGGAGGAGGGCGACGAACGGCAGGCTACGCAAAGACCGCTCCGCCGTTGAGGATGACCAGCCATTTGCCGAAAGCGGCCACCCATTGCAGCATGACGCCTTGCGCGGCGCTAAGCGTCATCGTCGTGCAATCCACGATGTTGCTCGACGAGAAAACGGTGGTGTTGGCCGTTTTGGGGGCACACTGCAAATAGAACAACTGCCCGTCGATGGTGCCAGCATTGAGCGTCCACGCCTCGCCGATGGATCGCGGGAGCAGGTAGATGGATTGCGAGGCAACGGCGAGGACGGTCACCGTCCCGCCGCCGCTGAAGGGGCCGCGTTGGGTGGGGATACCTGAGATCGACGGATAGGGCGCGAGCATCACTGCGCCTGCACTTGATACACGCTCACCGTTGCCGACGAGCCGCCGGAGTTGTAACAGGCCAGGACAATTGGAGCACCGGCAGTGAACACCTCGCCAAATGCCTGCCCCGACGCGAGCGGGAAATCTGCCGCCGTTGCCGCGAGGCTCGATGGCGTTGCCGGCGACGGCCCCGCGCCCGCGGCGGCTTGGCTCCTGAAGGTCACGCCGGCCGATTGCGTGAGGTAGTAGAGCCCCTTTGCCGTCTGCGCGATGGCGAAAGGCGTCCCCGTGGTGTTGGTGTTGTTTTTCGACGCGCCCGCGCCGATCACAATGTCGCCGATATGGATCATGGGCGGAATCCTACCATGACAGAGAATTTAGACTAGTGAAAAAATACCTTGCGAATACCTATGGGCCATGCTCGTCGACGGCGATTTGACGCTGATTGCCCGGCGTCCTAGCCTTGATGCACACCACGGAGGCCCCATGCGCTACCTTTTTGCCTTGCTGCTCGCCGCTTGCACTGCGCCCAATCCCTACTACACGGAGCCGCTGCGCGAGGCCGACTCAGGGCTGGTGCTGATTGGAATAGTAACGCCAGACCTAGGGCCGCGAGGTGACGGATCGACGGATGCGTCGTCGTGCGGTGGGCAGCAACAGGAGTGTTGCGCGAATGAGTGGTGCGGCCTGAGTCGATACGACGTTCCGGGCAACGGGTATCAGCTCTATTGCGTTCACGTCGATCCCGTGCCGCGCTGTTTGGTCTGCGGGATGATCGGGGGTGCCTGCTGTGGCCCGGCTGACAAGCTCGCTGCCATCGGAATTATCAGCCAATGCACCGCTGAAGCGCATTGCGACCAAGACTCCTATCTGTGCGTAAAGGACTAGGCCACGACGTGATAATTGATTTTTATGGTTAGCGAATCAAGTGCAGTTGAGTTTCCGTTACACCATACGTCGAAAGTACACACACCGATCGCGGCGGCGATATTCGTCGCATAGAACGTCACTGACACGCCGCCGATGTTGTTTGCCGGATAGAGGCTGACGAATCGCGGCGCGGTGCTATACGATCCGTGAAGCGTCACCGTGTACCATTTATCAATCACGCTCGGAGCGGTGCCTGCGTGGATTGACACTTGACCGCACAGGTCAACACTCCCGGCGGTAACAGTCGGTGCGCCCGCGCCGCCTCCTGCTCCGGTTCCGCCGTTGATCGCTGCCGTCGGCGCCGTCCCTGTCTGGCCGACGATTCGCTGCGTCGTAACGTATCCGCCCACATTCAGGCTTCCTGCCGGCGCAAGGATGTCGCCTGCCGTTACATGCACGTTGCCATTGGCCAGCGTCAAATCCCCAACGGTGACAGCGATCGATCCGGTATCCACCGTCACGTCGCCGCTTTTGATCTCCACTCCACCTGAGAAGGCCGTTGCGATGCCGGGAGTAATCACAACGTCGTCGACCCAATCGCCAATAGCCCAGCCGTTAGCGCCGATGTGTCTGAAGAATCCCCATGAACCCGCGCCAGTGACAGGAAAAAACATCGCCCACGCCGCGGTCTTTACGGGATCGTACTTGAACGTGCTACTGCCAGTGTCCCAGTTGCAATCAACGAAGATCCCAGACGAGCCCGCGCCATCGATCATAATTCGGACGAAGTGAGAGGCCACGCCAAAGGACCATATCGCAGCCCATGCACCCGCGCCGCTCGGCGTCGCCACGGTCGATATGGCTCGCGCCGCCTCGCCATCGCCACCGGTGCCGTTGAACGCCTGAAGCGCCGTCCACGTATGAGCCGTAGAAAACAGGTTCGCAACCGTGATCCCAAGATCGCGCAGGTACAGGATCCATCCCGTCACCAGCGCCGCCCACCAGTTGAAATACTGCGCGAAGAACGGCGCGTTTGGCACAGCACCAAGATCTTGCGCGCGATCCGTCGGTGCGGTCTGCTGCGCAATGCCGCTGGCCGTGTAGGTCCACGTCACGGTGTTGTCGGGGATCACGTTGCCCGTGCCGGTAGGGCCGCCCGATCCGGCAGAGGTGCCCGCCGTGATGCACTCGTAAATGCCGCCGCCGTTGGTGACGACG
>JANYAG010000152.1 GCA_025361465.1 Gemmatimonadota bacterium | reverse complement strand
AGCAGGGCGCGACCGAAGGCGATTTCGAGAACTACACCAAGAAGGAACAGCTGCTCTTTTCGCGGGAACGTGTCAAGCTGTCCCGCAACCTCGAGGGCATCAAGATGATGAACCGCCTGCCCGGCGCGCTCTTCATTGTCGATGCCAAGAAGGAAAAGATCGCCATTCAGGAAGCGAACCGCCTCGGCATTCCGGTGGTCGCGATTGTCGACACCAATGCTGATCCGGACGTGATCACCGTCCCGATTCCCGGCAATGACGACGCGATTCGGTCCGTCTCGATGATCACCGGCGCCCTCTGTGATGCGCTGCGCGAGGCGCGGGCCCAGATGCCGGTGCGTGACGCGGCCACCGACGAAGATGGCGAGACCTACTCGGCGGGCGAAGGCGACGGCGCCAACGACGAGGATCGCAAGCGCCGCCGACCCAAGCGCCACCGGAAGGCGCGGCCCGAGGCGATCGCCGCGCGACTGAAGCCGGATGGCAGCGCGGCGACGGAGCCCGGCGAGACGGTCGGCTGATCGGAGCACCACAGGCAGAACTCCACTTTCCGCCGTCCGCTGGGCTGCAAGGCCCCGGGCGGCGGTTTCACACACGGACCCAGGGATGCAGGTCGAAATGACGCAACGCGCTATCAGCACCAAGGACATCATGGATCTCCGCTCCCGGACCGGTGCGGGGATGATGGATTGCAAGAAGGCGCTCGAGGAGGCGAACGGTGACCTGCCCCTGGCGGGCGAGATCCTGCGGAAGAAGGGCATCGCCAAGGCCGAGAAGCGCGCCGGACGGGATGCATCCCAGGGACTGGTCCAGATCGAGAGTGCCGCCGATGGCAGCACGGCCGCGATGGTCGAGCTCAACTGCGAGACGGACTTCGTCGCGCGCACCGACGGCTTCCAGCAACTCGTGGCGCGACTGACGATGCATGCCTTTGCCGACTCGCCGGTGGGGGTGACCCTCGAGGCTCTCCTGGCGGAGTCGCTCGATGGCAAGGCGATTGCCGAAGTGGTGCAGGAGTTTTCCGGCAAGACCGGCGAGGCGGTCACCCTCAAACGGGTGGCGCACTTCGGCGCCGACGGCGGCACCGTCGGGGCGTACCGGCATTTCAATTCGCAGGTCGGCGTGATCGTCGAACTGGCGGGCAGCCGCAGCGAGGAAGCCAAGGCACTCGCCGCCGAGATTGCGCTCCACATCGCGTCGGCGGATCCGGTCGCGGTCTCACCCAGCGATATTCCGGCCGAGATGATTGAGCGGGAACGACGCATCGCCGAGGAGCAGGTTGCGCAGGAAGGAAAGCCCGAGGCAATCCGGGCCAAGATTGTCGAGGGCAAGCTGCGGAAGTTCGCTGCGGAGCGCGCCCTGCTGGAGCAGCCGTTCGTCAAGGAGGAATCGATGACCATCGGTCAGATGGTCGCCACGGTCTCAGGCGCCAGGATCGTGCGTTTCGCCCGCTTCAAGGTTGGTGAGGCGTCACGATGACTCGGCCGCCGTACCGCCGCGCCCTGCTCAAGCTCTCCGGCGAGGTGCTCGCGGGGGGCAAGAGCGGCAGCTTCGATTACGAAGTGATCGAGGCGCTCGCCCGGGAAATCCAGCAGGTGCATTCGCTGGGGATCAGTCTCGGGCTCGTCGTTGGCGGCGGCAACATCGTGCGGGGCGCCACGGCCAGCACGCGCGGACTGGACCGCGTCTCGGCGGACTACATGGGGATGCTCGCGACCGTCATCAACGCGCTCGCCCTGCAGAATGTGCTGGAGAGCCTCGAAGTCGAAACGCGGGTGATGACGGCCATCCGCATGGAATCGCTCGCGGAGCCCTACATTCGTCGGCGCATGATGCGCCACCTCGAGAAGGGGCGCGTGGTGATCTTCGCGGGGGGCACTGGCAACCCGTTCTTCTCGACCGATACCGCGGCAGTGCTCCGGGCGCTCGAGATGGAAGCCGAGGTGGTGCTGAAGGCCACCAACGTCGATGGGATCTACACGGCGGACCCGCGCAAGGTCCCCGAGGCCAAGCTCCTGTCCGAGCTGACCTTCCAGGAGGCGCTGGTCAACGGCTATGCCGTCATGGACGCCAATGCGTTCGGCCTCTGTCAGGCCAATGCGCTCCCGATCGTGGTATTCAACGTCAACCAGCCCGGAACCATCGCCCGCGTGCTCAACGGCGAACGGGTGGGGACCATCGTCCGATGATACTCCCAGAGATCGTCAAGGCTGCCTACGACGGGATGCGCAAAGCCGTCGAAAACACCAAGAAGGAGCTCACGGCCATTCGCTCCGGCAAGGGCGGGACGCAACTGCTCGATC
>JANYAG010000150.1 GCA_025361465.1 Gemmatimonadota bacterium | reverse complement strand
CACCGGGGATCGCGTCGCGTACGCACGCCAGGGCGATCTCTACGTCGAGCGGCTGGCCGATGGCGTGATCACCCGTCTCACCACGGGGTCCACCCGCACGCTTGTCAACGGCACCACTGACTGGGCCTACGAGGAAGAACTTGGCCTCCGCGACGGCTTCCGCTGGTCACCCGATGGCGCGCGCATTGCCTATTGGCAGTTCGACATGTCCCCGGTCGGCACCTTCCTGCTGATCAACGACACCGATTCGCTCTATCCCTTCACCATTCCGATCCAGTACCCCAAGGTCGGCACCAGGAACTCGATCGTCCGGGTTGGCCTGATCCGCGCCACCGGCGGGCCGACGACCTGGCTGACGCTGCCGGGTGATCCGCGCAACAGCTACACGCCCTGGATGGAGTGGGCCGGACCCGGTGACCTGCTGATCCAGCACGTCAACCGGCGGCAGGACGCCGACGAGCTGCTCGCGGCCGACGCCAGCACCGGCGCGGTGCGTCGCGTCCTGCTGGAGCGCGACAGCGCCTGGGTGAACCCGGTCGGCAACGTCTCGTGGCTCGAGAAGAGAAGCCGCTTCCTCTGGACCAGCGAGCGCGACGGGTGGCGGCACCTCTACTCGATCTCACGCGATGGCAGTAATGTCCGGCTGGTGACGACGGGAATGATGGACGTGGTTGGCGGCGCGACCATCGACGAGGCGGGTGGCTGGGCCTACTACATCGCCTCCCCGGACAGCCCGACCGAGCGGCACCTCTATCGCTCGCGCCTCGACGGCAGCGGCAGCGCCGCCCGCGTCACGCCGGCCGCGGCCGCTGGCGTGCACGCCTACGACATCTCGCCCGACGCCCATTGGGCGTTCCATACCGTCTCTGCCTTCGACTCCCCGCCGCGGATCGAACTGGTGCGGCTCCCCGAACACACCGTGGTCCGCCCGCTGGTCGAGAACGCGGCCCTGCGTGCGGCGGTGCAGCCGGTGATTGGCAGGCCGGTCGAGTTCTTCCGCGTTTCCGCGGGCGACGGACTGATGGTGGACGGCTGGATGATCCGGCCACGCGATTTCGATTCGACGAAGACGTATCCCGTGCTGGTCGATGTCTACGCCGAACCGGCGGGACAGGTGGT
Organism: Gemmatimonadota bacterium; assembly: GCA_025361465.1. Lineage (GTDB taxonomy): Bacteria > Gemmatimonadota > Gemmatimonadetes > Gemmatimonadales > GWC2-71-9 > Palsa-1233. The sequence continues at coordinate 1,281 of JANYAG010000150.1, read as the reverse complement.
CAACGGCTGGCGCGGCAACGGCGGCCTCTGGTACCGCGCGCTCGCCGACCTGGGCTATCTCGTGGTCGGTTTCGACAACCAGGGCACCCAGTCACCGCGCGGCCGGGAATGGCGCAAGAGCGTCTACGGCCAGATCGGCGTGGTGTCGAGCCGGCAGCAGGCCGAGGCGATGCGCGCGCTGTCGCGCTCACGGAGCTACGTCGACGCCACCCGGGTGGCGATCTGGGGGTGGAGCGGGGGCGGATCGAGCACGTTGCAGGCAATGTTCCGCTATCCCGATGTCTACCAGGTCGGGATGGCCGTCGCCTCGGTGCCCGACCAGAAGCTCTACGACACCATCTATCAGGAGCGCTACATGGGGCTCCTGCCGGAGAACGAGACGGCCTACCAGCGCGCCTCGCCGATCAATTTCGCCGAGGGACTGCGGGGCCGGCTGCTGATCGTGCACGGCTCGGGCGATGACAATGTGCACTACCAGGGCGACGAGCGGCTGGTGAACCGGCTGGTGACGCTGAACAAGCCGTTCGACTTCATGGTGTATCCCAATCGTTCGCACTGCATCTGTGAAGGGACCGGCACCACGGAACATGTCTATCAACTGCTCACCCGTTACTTGATTGAACACCTGCCGGCGGGCGGCCGATCACTCGGCGCACGGCCGTAGCCACCACCAAGAGATCCCCCATGCTCGACCGTCGCTCCTTCATTCAGTCCTCGGCCGCCGTGATCGGCGGCAGCGCGATCCTGCCGGCCGCTGCACGCAGCCCCGCGCGGGAGGAGGCCATTCCGGCTGCCATGGTCCTGCCGGCCAGGATTGAACCCGCGTTCATCTGCCCCGGCTTCGAGGAGGCGCGTGCCCGCGAGGTGATCCGCTTCTCGAAGGACATCCGTCTCTGGCAGGAGGATGAGAATCCCGGTGCGCTGGTGGCGCAGATCATCCGCGATCGTGGCCTCGCGACCCGGCGCATCGGCATCGGGATGGACGGGCACGAATCGCCGAATCTGGTGCGCGGCAACACGCTGCCGCTTGCCCCCGGGTTGTGCTTCAGCGACGAGCCGATGATCGCGATTTACGGCGAGTTTGGCATTCGGCTGGAGGACTGCTGGCACATGACGGAGAAGGGCCCCGTCACCTTCACGCCACTGAGCCCGTCGATCGAGGTGCCGGTGGCGTAGGGCGCGCGTCGACGGATCGCCGTCAGCGGATCGACGAGGCGCCCGCCCGCGTGATGAGCCGCACCGTCACGGAGCCCATCGCCGGCACCTCGAACCGTCCTGGTG
>JANYAG010000118.1 GCA_025361465.1 Gemmatimonadota bacterium | reverse complement strand
GCGACCCTCCGCCCATGAGCCCGCCGCGCCAAACCGGCGCCCGAGTTGCTTGAGCAGCATTTCGGCGAACCAGTTCTGTGAGTTATTGAGGATCGGATAAATCCAATCGCGCAGCGGTCGCGAGGTCACTTCGGCCAGGATCACACCCGCGCGTGCAGCGGGGTAGGCGAGGGAGTCGACGGTGGAGCGAGTGTCCCCACGCACGGTAATTCCCGCCGCATTCAACTCGCGCCGCAGTGCCAGTGCCCCGAATTGATTGGGGTCGGCGATGGCGGCGAACTCCTGGCGGTCGACGGTGCCGAGGGGAAGGACGCCGAGCGAGAGGAAGTGGTCGCCATTGGGGGAGCGCACGACGTCGAAGGTCCGCCTGGCCTCGCGTGCCCCGGTGATGGCGCGATTCTCAAACGTCGCCAGCCCGAGGTCGGGGATGAACGTGACGCGCGGCGCGAACCCCACCGAGTCGGCCGCCGTCTCGTGCACATCGAGCGAGTTGTCGTTGAACCCGAGCCCTGAGACCGGCGCGGCATACCACCAGCCGAGATCGTAGCCCTGCCAGTTGGGGTGGATCAGTGTCTCCTCGAAGTACGAACCGTCGCCGATGAGGTCGCCGGCCACGACACGGACGCCTCGCGCGCGCAGCTGCCGGGCGAGCTCGCGCAGCCGGATCGCCGGATCGGTGTCGCAGGCTCCCGCGGCCAGGGTGTCCGCCTGATAACAGCGACGGGAGAAGGTCGGGTCACCGCGGCCATAAAGGACGAGATCGCCGAGCAGGACACTGTCGCGGATCGGGCCGGTGCCATAGAGCGAGGTCTTCACCGTGAAGTCGGGGCCGAGCAGGGCGGTGGCCACGGCGCTGGCGAGGATCTTGGTGTTGCTCGCCGGGACGAAGAGACGGTCGCCGTTGCGACTGTAAAGCACGCGGCCCTCGAGATCGGTCACCGACACGCCCCAGAGCAGTCGATCGAGGCCGGGCGCGTCCAACCGTGCATCGAGGCGCTTGGCGAGTTTCTGCGCTGGTGCCGACGCAAACGGCAGCAGGACGGCGACAGACAGGAAGAGCGCTCGGCGAACGACGCTAGTCATAGGCGACTCGGGGATCGGCCTTCGCATAGGCGAGATCGGTCAGGAGGTTCACCAGCACGAAGATCAGCGAGAGAAAGAGGATGCTGCCCTGGATGGCCGGCAGGTCGCGCTTGCTGATGGCGGTGAGCACGTAGCGACCGACCCCAGGCCAGGAGAAGATCGTCTCGGTCAGGATCGATCCAGTCAGGTAGGATCCGAAGTCGAGGCCGACCACGGTGATGATCGGCAGCAGGGCGTTGCCGAGGGCGTGGCGCAGGACCACGACCCGGTTTGACAGTCCCTTGGCGCGGGCGGTCCGGACGAAGTCCTGCTGCAGCGTCTCGCGCATGGTGGATCGGGTCATCCGGGCGAGGAACGCGACGGATCGCATGCCGAGCGTCGCTGCGGGCAGGACCAGGAAGAGTGGCCCGCCGTATCCCGACGGGGGGAACCATCGCAGGTTGACCGCGAAGGCGAGGATCAGCAGCAGGCCGACCCAGTAGACCGGGAAGGAGATGCCGAGATAGGCGCCCACCGTGGCGAGCCGATCGGCCCACGACCCCGGTCGTAATGCACCAAGGATGCCGATGGTGAGTCCGACGAGCGTGGCCAGCAGCATCGCGGAGAGCGCGAGCTGCAGCGTCGCCGGGAAGCGGGCCAGGAGTTCAGAGGCGATCGGGCGACGGGTGATGTAGCTGCGGCCGAGGTCGCCGCGCGCGGCGGCCGCGACGTAACGACCGAAGCGCAGGTAGACCGGATCGTCGAGGCGCAACTCGCTGCGGACGCGGGCGACGGTGGCGCTGTCCGCACGTTCGCCCACGATGGCCGCGACTGGATCGCCGGGGGCGAGATAGAGGAGCGCGAAGGTGACCGCGAGCACCCCGAGCAGCGTGGGTACCAGGAGGGCGAGCCGCAGCGCGATGTAGCGGATCATGGCGTGATGGTCACCGTGGTCCAGTTCTGCCCGGTGAAGACCGCCGGGTAGCGCCAGCCACGGACTTCGGGGCGCATCGCCCAGACGTCCACCGGAAACCAGCAGAAGATCCAGGGAGCTGCATCGAAGACGCGCTGGTCGATGAGGCGAAGGAGTCGCACCTTTTCGAGGGAGTCGGGCACCGACCGGGCGCGCACCAGCGCGGAATCGAGGGAGCGGTCCTTGAGGAAGGCGTAGTTGCCGCCGGTACCGGCGTTGCTCGAATGAAAGAGCGGGTAGGTGAAGTTCTCGCCATCCGGATAGTCGGCGTACCAATCGGAGAGGAAGAGATCCGCGTCACCTTTGCGTGCGGTCGCCCGTGCCGTCGAGGCGTCACGTTCGACGATCTCGACGGTGACGCCCACCTGCTGCAGGTCGGCCTGGATCGCCTGCGCGATCCGCGCGAATTCGGCGCGCGGTGTGCGCCAGAGCTGCAGCGTGAGGCCGCTGGCGTGTCCGCTCTCGGCGAGCAGCGCCTTGGCCCTGGCCGGGTCGTAGCCGTAGGGGGCACGGGTGGAGTCATGGCCATCGAGTCCCGGAGGGATGCTGCCGGCGGCGAGGACGCCGCGGCCGTGCATGACGCGCGCGAGGATGGCAGGGATGTTGACCGCGTAATTGAGCGCGCGGCGAACCCGGACGTCCGCCAGCGGTCCGCGCTGGGTGTTGATCGCGACGTAGACGGCGCGCAGCGCGGCACGATGCTGCAGCTCACTGGCATGGGTCAATTCCCAGCGCGCACTTTCGCCCGCCGGCACTTCGACCACCGACAACCGGCCGGATTCGTATTCCGCCGCTTCGGTGAAGGCTTCGGGAATGATGCGCACCCGGAGTGTGTCGCTTCTGGCCTTCTCGCCCCACCAGGCATCGTTGCGCGCGAAGACCAGCAGGTCATCATGCGACCAGGAGACGAATTTCCACGGCCCGCTGCCAACCGGGTGCTCGCCGAAATCGTCGGGCACGGGTGTGGGGACGATGGCAGCGACCGGCATCGCCAGCAGCTTGGGAAAGATGTTGAGCGGCTCGGTGAGGGTGAAGGCGATGGTTGAATCGTCCACCACGACCAATCCGCGGAGCTCGGCGCTGCTCGAATCGGCCACGGCCGCTGCCCCGGCGATGGGCAGCAACGGCCAGATCCGGCCCCCCTCCTTCCGCATGGCCAGGGCCCGCCGGAACGAGGCCCGAATCGCCGCCGCATCGACCGGCCGGCCATCATGGAAGGCGACGCCAGGCCGGAGGCGGAAGGTCCAGGTCCGGCCATCCGGTGATGGCCACCAATGGGTCGCCAGCCCAGGTACCAAGCGGCCTTCGGCGTCGAAGGCGGTCAAGTTGTCGAACAGGAGTGTGACCGCTTCGCCGGTTGGAACGTCCGTGGAGAGGGCAGGGTCCAGTGACCGCGGGTCACCCGACCAGTAGTACTTGAGTCCGGGCGGGATTCCGCTCCCGCAGGCGATCAATAACAGGGCCAGCAGCGGGCCAGCGAAGCGGGGCATCGGGCTCCGGTGAGTTCGCGACAGGTTGGCGTAACCCCTTCAAGAAACCAGATTTAGAATATGCGGGCAATCGCCGGTGCGCTGGGGTGGCAAGAATCTGGTCGGGGGAGGCTCGTCACGGTGCTCGTGACGGGGATGCTCCTGGCCGGCCACCCCGCGCCCGCGCCGTCCCAATCGGTCCCGCTGGTGATCCGTGGCCTCTCGTTTTCCGGCAATCACGCCTTCACTGGTGATTCGCTGAGCACCTACCTCATCACCACCAACTCGGCGTTCTTCGCCAGGGTGCCGGTGCTTCGCGGCTTCCTCGGCGAACGGCGCACGCTCGACCAACGCGACTTCCGCGGCGATCTCCATCGACTGGCGACGTTCTACAAGGCCAGCGGCTACATGGGCGTGAAGATCGACACCGTCGTCCGGCGCACGGCGACCGATGTCTGGATCACCTATAAGGTCGTCGAGGGTCCCCCGGTCCGCGTGGCCCAGCTGAACGTTTCGGGTCTCGACTCGGTGGCGAATGCCGAGCAGGTGCGCATCGACCTGCCGCTGGAAGTGGGGGACGTCTTCTCGCGTTTCCGCATGCGCGCCGACAGCGATACCATCGCCAGCCGACTTGCCAACCGCGGGTATCCCAAGGCCGCCGTCGAAATGGTGTTCGCGGTGGATTCGGCGCAGCGGATGGCGACGGTGCTCCTGAAGGTGGACCGGGGCCCGTTTGCGGTCTTCGGTCCGGTGCGGGTCGGCGGTCAGCAGGCGGTCGATTCCGGGTTCATCGCGTCGCTGGTACCGGCGCATGCCGGCAATCCGTTCCGTCGCGACGATGTGTATCGATCCCAGCGCGCGCTCTACGCCTCGGACCTCTTCCGCTTCGCCTCGGTCCAGATCGATTCGTCGCGATTTGCCGCCGGCGATTCGATCGTTCCGCTCGAGGTGCGTGTCAGCGAAGGCAAGATGCACCGCGCGCGTACCGCGGTGGGGGTCGGCACCGATGACTGCTTCCGCACCGGCATTGGCTGGACCGCGAGGAACTTCACCGGCAACGGCAAGATCCTGGACCTCAGCGCGCGAGTCTCCAAGATCGGCGTCGGGTCGCCGGTCGGCTTCGGGGCCGAACAGTCGATCTGTTCGCAGCTGAAGCAGGACTCGGTCGGGTCACGCCTCGTCAACTATGGGCTCAACGCCTCGCTTCGGCGCAACGCGTTCCTCTCCGCCGACAATACGCTCGAGGGATCGCTGTTCGCGGCACGGCGCAGCGAGTATATGGTCTACCTGCGCGAGGAAGTCGGCGCCAGCCTGGCCTTCACGCATGAAGGCTCCAGCCGGGTCCCGATCACGGTGGCCTACCGCGCGTCGTATGGATCGACCCAGGCCAACTCCGCCTCGTTCTGCGCCTTCTTCAATACCTGCGTTGCCGCTGACATCGCCCGGCTGCGCGAGAAGCGGATCGTGACCACGTTGAGCCTGACCGCCTCGCGCTCGCGCCTCAACAACTATCTCGATCCGACCCGTGGCTCGACACTGGCCTTCGAGGCGACGGTGGCCACCCGGTTCCTCGGATCCTCGACACTGTCACAGTTCACGCGATTCGTCGGCGACGCCGCGATCTTCGTTCCGCTGACGCGAACGGTCGTCCTCGCCGGGCACGTGCGGGGCGGCGTGATCTTCTCGCCCCGGATCGACCTGACGAGTGGTCAGGCCAACTTCGTGCCGCCCGAGCAGCGATTCTACGCCGGCGGACCCAACGACGTGCGTGGGTACAACCGCAACGAACTGGGACCGGTGCTCTATGTGATCTCCAGTGACTCGGTCCGGCATCTCCCCGGCGGGGCGAGCTACGACACGACCGCCGTCCGGATCTCGGCCACCGGGGGCACCCGGCTGACGATCGCCAATCTCGAGTTGCGGGTGCCATCGCCGATCCTGCCTCGCCGAGTGCGCCTGGCCGGGTTCCTCGACGCAGGGATGCTCTGGCAGGCCAACGAGCAGGCGTCGCTGCGGCTGACCCCCGGCGTCGGGATGCGCATCTCCTCCCCGCTTGGGCCGATCCGCTTCGACCTGGGATACAACCGCTACAACCTGCAGTCGGGCGCCCTCTATGAGGTGACCCGCACCGGGGACCTGAACCTCCTGACGGAGAACTTCATCAAGAGCCGGGCGAGCCGCTGGACGTGGAGCTTCTCGGTCGGGCAGGCGTTCTGATGCAACGCCTCAGCCGGGTGGTGTTCCGGACGCTGGCCATCCTGGTGGTCGTGGGATTGGCGTTCGTGGCGAGCGTGGCGGTGCTGCTCTGGACCGCCCCGGGTCGGGCGCTGACATCACGCGTTGCCACGGACTGGATTTCCGCTCGCGTTGCCGGGAGCGTCGAGATCGGGGGGATCAGCGGGAACCTGTTCAATCATGTCACCATCGCCGACCTGCGGATCGCCGATTCCGTCGGTGGCCAGATCGTCAGGACGCCTCGTGTCGAGGCACGATACGCGCTGTCCGATCTGCTTGCCGGCCGGTGGATCTTCTCGAGCATGACCATCGACAGTGCCGTTATCCACATGGTCAAGCTGCGCCGCGGTGGCTGGAACTACGAAGCGGTGTTCCGATCCGGACGCGGCAAGCCCGGAGGCGCATCACCGCAGGTCGAGCTGCACAATCTCGTGTTGCGCGACGTCTCGTTCCGGGCCGACTTCCCGACGGTGGCACGGCCACCGCGCAGTCCGGTGTCGCGCCACGGAGCCCCGCCCGCGCAGCCACGGCTCGAAACCAACCGTGACGGCCTGGTGCGGCTCTACACGTTCGAGCATGTGAACGCCGACGTGCCGCTGCTGCGACTCTCGACACCGGACCGCCTGCCGCTGCTTGCCCGCATCGCATCGCTGCGCACCGAGGTCGGTGACCCGAAACTCACCCTCACCGACTTTCAGGGCACCCTGCTGACGGCGGGCGATACCCTGCGATTCACCCTCGACCACGCCGAGCTGCCGAACACCCGGGTGCGTGGCGGTGGCGCGGTGCGCTGGCCGCTCGACTCGCTGATGTTCGACTTCACGCTCGATGCGGACCGCGTCGACCTCGCCGACCTGAAATGGGTCTCCCCCGATTTTCCCGACTGGCGCGGCGCCGGGCATCTGCTGGCGCACTCGCCCAACGGGACGTGGACCGACTACCGCCTCGATCACCTCACCCTCGGCCAGGGTCGCGCCAGTGCCAGCGGCAAGCTGGTTGCGGTGGTCCACACTGTTCGTGGTGTCGGCATGCGCGACCTCGACCTCGTCCTGCGTGCCGTGCCGATCGACGTGATGCGTCCCTATCTCGACACGCTGCCCTTTGCCGGGGCGCTGACCGGTCACCTCACGGCAGATGGCTTCCTCGATTCCCTCCGTCTTGGCGGTGACCTCGACTTTGCCGACGCGCTGGTCGCGGGTGTCCCGGTGTCGCATCTCGTCCTCGATGGCGTGGTGCACTTCGGTGGTGCCGAGGGCGCCGTCTTCGAGGACTTCCGGCTGCAGCGGTCCGACTTCGACCTCGCAACCGTCCACCGCGTCACGCCGTCGGTCGTGCTGCAAGGCACGATGCGTCTCGATGGCCACCTCGATGGGCCGTGGCAAAACGCCGACTTCGTCGGAACGGCCGAGCACCATGCTCCAGACGGTTCGATGTCACGACTGGTGGGAGCGGTCCGGCTCGATACCCGCGACTCGATTCTCGGGGTCACCCTGGACGGGGATTTCGACCAGCTCTCGTTCGATGCCCTGCGGAGTGGGTATCCCGAGATCACGGCGCGCGGCGGACTGGTCGGACACGTGGTGGCGCACGGGACGCTCGCCGCGCTCGAGGTGGACGCGAGCATGAGCGGCGACATCGGGACGTTCCGGGCCAAGGGCAGGGTGGCAACCCTGTCGCCGCGCTTCACGGCCGATTCGCTTGATCTCGTCCTGGAGCGGTTCGATCTCGAGGCGATGATGGGGCAGGGACAGTCATCGTCGCTCAATGGGCACCTGCTGGTTTCCGGAACGATCGACACGCTGGTGCCACCCAAGGGTCGCGTCGAGTTGCAGCTCGATCGTTCACGGGTCGGCGGGGTCACCTTCTCCAGTGCCGAGGCGAAACTCTCCGCCGCCAACGGCATCCTCACCTTCGATACCGCCACCGTGGTCTGGCCCGATGGCGGGCTTTCGGCGCGCGGCACCCTGGGCTGGGCCGCTCCCGATTCCGGGACCCTGTCGGTCGCAGCCTACGCCACGGCGCTCGGCTTCCTCGATTCCCTCGCGCGCGTCACCCTGGGTGTGGCGCGTGACACCCTGCATCCCCACCGCTTCGACGGGATGGCACAGGCAACGTTCGTGGTGCGCGGCTCGCGTGATGACATGAAAATCGCGGGAGTGGTTGATGCCACCGACCTCATGCTCGATGCCTGGCGCCTGCGGACCCTGCACGCCTCCGTGGCGGCCGATTCATTCGGAGCGCGGGGCCTGACCATCGACGCCACCCTGGATTCCCTCGGGGCCGGTGACCAGGTATCCGACTCGATCCACCTGCTGGCCTCGGGGCGCAAGGACTCCCTGGTGCTGAGCGGCAGCGGTCGCATGCGTGATCTTGGCGCCGCCGGCAACGGCACCTGGATCACCACGCCAACCACCACCGTGATCGGGGTGACGGCGCTGGCCCTCAACTTCCCCAGGCAACAGTGGCAACTCCGCCGACCGGCGAGGTTCACCCTCACCGATCGCGCCACGGTCCTGGCCGACACGGTCCAGTTCGAGACGCGAGACGGCAGCGGGCTGATCACGCTGGTCGGGTCGCTGCCGGGTTCGGGAGACGGCGATCTCGGGGCCAGCATCGTCGGGCTCAAGGTGGCCGACATCTACAGCCTGCTGCAGCAGGACACGACGGCCGTTGGTGGGCTCGCGTCCGTGGATTTCCGGCTGGGCGGATCGCGCGAGGCACCGACGCTGCGTGGCAACGCGTCGATCACTGGTCCCGTCTCCGGAGACGTCCGCGCCCCGCTGGTGCACGCCGCGTTCGACTATCGCGCCAGGCGCCTCCGTTCCAACGTCACCTTCTGGTCCACCGGCGACCCGATCCTCGATGTCGAAGTTTCGTTGCCCTACGACCTCGCCTTGGCGAAGCGAGAGGAGCGGCGCCTCGCCGGCCCGATTTCGATCACCGCGCAGGCGGATTCGATCGACCTGGCGGTGCTTGAGGCACTGCTGCCTGGCACGCGCAACACCCATGGTTCGATGCGACTCAACTTCGCCGCGTCTGGCACCTGGGATGCGCCGAGGCTTCTCGGGGATGTTCGGCTGCGGGATGCGGAGATGACGATTCCCGGCCTCGGGGTGCGCTACTCCGGCAGCAATGGCGCGGCGCGGTTCACCGGCGACTCGCTCCTGATCGACAGCCTGAACCTTCATGGTGGGGATGGCAGCCTGGCGATCACCGGCAACGTCCGGTTCACGAAGCTCACCAACGCCACGCTCGACCTCCGGCTCACGGCGGCGGACTTCCTGGCGATGGATGTGCCGAACTACCTGCGGTTGCGGCCCACCGGCCGGGTCACGCTCACGGGCCCGCTGCTGCAGCCGGTGCTGCGCAGCACCGACGGCGGCGTCGTGTCGGTGTCAGGGAGCGTGCTGTACTTCGCCGACCTGCTGGTCAAGAACGTCCTCGACACCGAAGACCCGCTGCTGGCAGGCCTGGTGGACACCGCCGCCATTCGCCGACAGCGCCTCGGCGCCGACTTCCAGAATCGTTTCCTCGACTCGCTCCGGATCGAGGGACTGACCTTCCAGCTCGGCAGCGAAGTCTGGCTGCGATCGAGCGAAGCGAACGTCCAGCTCGAGGGCCAGGTCGTCGTCAGCAAGCTGAAGAAGCGCTACCGCCTCGATGGTGAACTGAGTGCGCCGCGCGGCACCTACACCCTCCGGATCATGGGAGCGTTCCCGCGGCTCTTCACGGTCGAGAGCGGCACGGTGCGATATAGCGGCGAGCCTGACCTCAACGCCGATCTCAACCTCAAGGCGAACCACACCGTCCGCACGAGCGAGGGCGAGGATGTGCTGATCGTGGCGCGCATCACGGGATCCATCCTGGTGCCGAAGCTGGACCTTGCCAGCCCCGGGCGGAACCTCACCACCAACGAAATGGTGTCCTACCTCGCCATTGGTCGTCCGGATCTCCAGCTTGGGGCCAGTCAGGCCGGGGCCCAGCTCCAGCAGGAGGGCCTCGCGGTGCTCGGGAACGAACTCCAGCGATGGTTGGTGGCGATGGGGTTGCAGCTCGACCTGCTGGAGTTCAGGCCTGGCCTTGCTTCGAGTACCGAGGGATCGGGATTGACGCAGCTGGCCGCCGGCAAGCAGCTCGGCCCCAAATGGTTCGTGATGGTCAACGCCGGCATCTGCCTGGGCGCCGGGAACTCGAACCTCTCGCGGCGCAACTTCGGCGCGTCGCTGGAGTACCGCATGACCAATCAGTTCCGCCTGCAGGCCAGTGCGGAGCCGGTGCAATCGTGCACGACCAACCGGACCACGGACGTGTTCAGCACGCTCACCCGGTACCAACTGGGTGGCGATCTGCTCTGGTCGCGGGACTACTGAATGGCGCGCGCCCTCCTGATCAGCAACCCCGTCGCCGCCCGGACCACGGACCGAGTCCTCGGCCGCATCGAGCAGCACTTCCGCGGAGCCGGCTGGCACGTTGACGTGCGGGTCACCACCGCCCATGGCGATGCCAATCATTTTGCCCGGGAAGGACTTGCCGACGGCGTCGAGGTGGTCACGGTCTTTGGTGGCGACGGCACCACCATGCAGGCCGCTGCGGCGCTGGTCGGGACCGACGTCCCGCTGGGGCTGCTGCCGGGAGGCACCGGCAACCTGCTGGCCGCCAATTTGGGGCTGCCGGCCAACCCGCTGGAGGCGGCCCGGGTGATCGTCCGCGGCGTGCCGGGCCGGATCGACCTCGGCCGCCTCGAGAACGCCGCCGGGGTGAGGTACTTCGCCGTGGCAGCGGGTGCCGGGATCGATGCGCGGGTGATGACCGAAACGTCCGCGGTGATGAAGCGACGGTGGGGAACGATGGCCTACGTGGCCAAGACGCTGGAGCTGCTGCCGAGACTCAAGAGCCACCAGTTCCGGATCACGGTGGATGGTGTCGCCCACGAGATGGAGGCGGCCATGATGCTGGTGGCCAACTGCGGGATGATCATCCCGCCGATACTCAGCCTGGGGAGCCATGTCTCGCCGGTGGATGGGATGCTTGATATTGTCATTGTCCAGGCCAGTTCGGTGGCCGGTGGTGTGCGGGCGGTCTGGGACCTGGTTCGCCACGCCAAGGGGACCTATGGCAAGGACGTCTTCATCGCGCGGCACCGGGGCAAGGAGGTCGCGGTGGAAGTGATCGGCGGTGTGCAACCGGTGCAGGCGGATGGTGATGCGGGCGGCGAGACGCCGTTCACGATCGCCATGCTGCCCGCGGCGCTCCAGGTGCTTCAGGCGGCACCATGAGCGACTCCCTCCTCATCATCGACGACGATGCCGACATCCTCCGGGTGATCGGCACGTACTTCGAGCAGCGGAAGTGGGATGTCTTCGGCGAACTGACCGGTGCCGCCGGGCTGGCGACCTTCCACCAGGCCATGCCGGAAGTCGTGATTGTCGATCTGCATCTTCCGGACGTCGATGGGCTCGAGGTGCTGGAACAGCTCCACGCCCGCGACACCGCCGTGATTGTCCTGACCGGCGTCGGCGATGTCCGCGATGCCGTCCAGGCGATGCAGCTAGGCGCCGAGAATTTTCTCGTCAAGCCGGTCGACCTGAATCTCCTCCTGGTCGCGGCCGAGCGCGCGGCGGAGAAGGTGCGCCTCCGGCGCGTGAATCGGACGCTGATCGGCCAGAGCGCGGCGAGCAATGGGCTCGATTCGCTGGGTCATTCGCCATTGATGCGCGAAATCGCCCGGCAGACGGCGTTGCTCGCCCGCAGCGATCGCACGGCCGTCCTGCTGCAAGGGGAGAGCGGCAGCGGCAAGCGCTGGGTCGCGCGCCTGATCCACGACTTTTCCAATCGCGCCGGCGAACCGTTCATCGAAGTGGCCTGTGGCGCGACCGACCCGGGATGGCTCGAGGCGGAACTCTTCGGTCGCGACGAAATCCCGGAGCAGGGCGAGGCCGGGCAGCGGCGCCAGGGATTGCTCGAGATCGCCGACGGCGGCACCCTCTTCCTCGACGAGATCACCGACCTCCCCACCGAGCTCCAGGCCAAGCTGCTGGCCGTGTTGGAGACCCGCGCCTTCCGCCGGGCGGGTGGGGTGCGCGAGATTCCGGTTGACCTGCGGGTGATCGCCGCGACGACCTGGCAGGCCCAGGCCGCGGTGGACGCAGGTCGGCTGCGACAGGATCTGTGCTACCACCTGAACGTGCTGCCGCTGACGGTGCCGCCGTTGCGGGAGCGCAGTCGCGACGACATCCTGGCGCTGATTCGGGGTTTCTCGCGCGAGATGACGGCGTCAATGCCGGGCGCTCCGGCCCAGCTGACCGACGAGGCGCTGGACCGCATGCTGCAGCACCAGTGGCCGGGCAACGTGCGCGAACTGCGCAACGTGCTGGAGCGGGCGCTGCTGCTGGCCCGGGGGCAGGCCAGGGTGGGGGTCGAACACCTGCCGCCCGAGTTCCGGGCGTACCGGGGCCACTTCGACCGGCGGCACCAGGCGCTGACGATGGAGGAGCTGGAACGGATGCACATCGAGCGCACCCTGAAGCATCACGACGGCAATCGCACCCGGGCCGCGCAGGAGCTTGCCATCTCCCGCGCCACCTTGATCGCCAAGATCAAGCGCTACGGCATCGACCAGAAATGACACCGTCCGCCGCGCGTCCCCCGCTGGTCGAACGCGATGCGATGCTCTGTCGCGCGTGCGGCCGGGAGGGGCGCGCGTCGGAGGGATATCCCTGCGAATCGTGCGGCACCTTCGTCTGCCTGGTGTGCACCATCCGTGGCGTCACGCGCTGCCGCAATTGCGTCGAGAAGGCGAAATCGACTTGAACGGCGTCCTCGCAATCACCGCAGTGGTACCGCTCCTGTCCGAACCGCGACTCCAGAGTGCCCAGGTCACCCAGCTGGTGCTGGGCGAGGCGGCGGAACTCCTCGAGACCAGCGGGGCGATGCTGCGCGTTCGCAGCTGTCTCGATGCCTACGAAGGCTGGCTGCATCGCGGGTACGTCACGGTGACGCCGATGGGCGAGGCCGAAGCCTGGCTCGTCAACGCGGCCTGGTCCGAGGGGGCGCTGCTCGCCTGTCGGGACGGGACGCAGCTGCGGGCACATCATCGCGCACGCCTGGTGATGGAAGGCCATGGACGAGTGCGGCTCCCTCGTGGCGAGACGGCTGAAATCGTCGTGGGGAAGGTCAGTCCCTACAGTGAGGTGATCATCGCCACTTCGGCGCAGTCGCCGGAACAATGGGCGTGGAGTGCCTTCGGCGGCACGCCGTATCTGTGGGGCGGCATCACCTCGGGCGGGATCGACTGCTCGGGACTGGTGCAGCTGACGTTCGTCTTGCGCGGCGTACCGCTGCCGCGCGACTCGCGGGACCAGGCGCGTCACGGCCAGGTCATCGAACCCGGCAAGCAGCGCCCTGGCGACCTGCTCTTCTTCCGTGGCACCGATCGGGACGCCATCGATCACGTGGCGTTCTGCGCGGCCGATGATACCCTGGTCCATTCGACCATCGAAACCGGTGGGGTGACACGCGAAGCATGGGGCACCGGATCACGGGCCGAGCCACTCCGGGAACGGCTGGTTGCCGTCCGTCGACTGACATGATCCGCCGACTGGTGCTCTTCGACATCGACGGCACGATCCTCTCCAGCGCGTCGGCCGGCCGTCGCGCCATTCGTTGCGCCTTCGCCGACGAATTCGAGGAGCTGGAGTTCTTCGACCAGGTGCGCTTCGACGGCAAGACCGATCCGCAGATCATCGCCGAGCTGTATCACGCGGCCGGCGTGCCTGACGCCGCGACGGAACAACGGGTCGCGGCCCTGCTCGAACGCTACATCGGTCACCTGCCGGCGGCGTTGCACGAGCGCGCCGAGCATGTCCGGGTCCTGCCCGGGATACGCGAGCTGCTCGAGGCGTTGCATGCCCGGAGTGATGTCGTGGTCGGACTGCTCACGGGCAATGTCATTCCCGGGGCGCAACTCAAGCTCGGTGCCGCCGGGATTGCCTTCGATCGCTTTCGGCTTGGCGCGTTCGGATCCGATAGCGCCTCGCGACCGGACCTGCCGGCAATCGCCGCCGAACGCGCCGTCCCGTGGTTCGGTCGCCGGCCGCATGGCGAGGAAGTCGTGATCATCGGCGACACGCCAGCCGACGTCACCTGCGGCGCCGCGATCGGCGCTCGGGCCATTGCCGTGGCCACCGGCTCCTTCTCCACCGACGAGCTGCTTGCGGCTGGCGCCGCCGCGGCATTCGCCACGCTGGCAGACACGGCGGCCGTGCTGGAGGCGATCCAGTGACCGCCGCGATGTCGATACCACTCGCCGCCGACCTCGGCCGGGTCGCCGCCGCCGGCGAGGCCTCGCCTTACGACGACGTGCGGCTCGCGCTGCTCGACGCCCTGCTGGTCGCCAAGCGCGACAACCAGCTCGATCACGAGGTCTGGCAGGCCGCGTTCGAGCATGCCGCCCGTTCGCTGCGAATGCGCGTGCTCGAAAAGGCCGAGCGCGAGCTTCGCGCGGCCGCGGCCATCTCCCGCTATCCCTCCGGTCGCCTGGCGACCCTCCTCCCGGATGCGGAAGGCGCCGATGCTTTGCTGCATCGTCTTCTGGCCGAGGGAATGCCGCTGGAACGCTTCGAAGGACTCACCGATACCGATGCCACCCGACATGAGCGCGCCCTCGCGATCGAGTCGGCATGGGAAGGGGCCGTGACCGTTGCGGCGCTCGAATCGGCCCGCTGGAGTGCACGGGCGCAGGAGATCTCGGCGTGGCAGCGGCCACGCCGTCCACTCTGGATCGCCTCGGGCCTGATCCTCACGCTGGCCGTCCTCCTGGCGGCCTGGCTCGGTGGCCAGCTGCCGGCACCGGACTGGTTCGCGCCGGTGGCCCGGTTCTGGTGGAGCCTGCCATGGCCGTGATCGCGATCGGGCTCGATGTCGTCGAAAGCCGCAGGGCCAGGACGCTGCTCGAGCGCCACGGCGAGCGGATCATGGCGCGGGTACTGACCGAGGAAGAGTGCGACTATCTCCGCAGCCTCGCCGATCCGGTGCCGGCCTTCGCGGCTCGCCTGGCGGCGAAAGAGGCCGTCTACAAGGCCCTCCAGGTGCTGCCAGGGGCTCGCGCCGTCGGGTGGCGGGAGATCGGGGTGCACCGGCTCCCGGATGGCCGTCCCGAGATCATCCTGACTGGACACGCCCGGGAGCTGCTATCGCCGCACCGGGTCGTGATCCACATCTCCCTCAGCCACAGCCACGACGTGGCCGCTGCCGTCGCCATCCTCGAAAGCTGATCCCCTAGCATAGCCGATCGTCTGACTCTACTTTCAATGGCCTCAACAAAAGCCATTGAGAATGATTCTCGTTCATGCGGCAACGACAATCCTGATGCTCCTCGGTGCCGACCGCACCGACTCGACGGCGATCGCCCGGCGGATCGCGGCGAGCGTGCAGCTGGCGGCTCAGGAATACCGGATCGGGATCGTCCAGGGCCGCGTGGTGGCCCCCGCCGAGGTCGAGGAGGCGAAGGCGTTCCTGGCCGAAGCACTCTGGACCGCGAGACTCCTCCCCCCCAAGGCCGCCGTGGCCACTGCGGCCGAAATCGAACGGATGCGGCAGCTGATCATCGGGGTCGGGGCGCCGGACTCCGTGGACGTCCTCTCGCGGGTGGCGATGAACGTGCTCGCCACCACGACCGGTGTGGTCCTGGTGGTGATGCCCGACGGGGTGCCGTCCCTCGCGCGCGGCGCCGAGCTCTATCGCAAGGTCTGCCGCGATTGTCATGGCGAGACTGGCCACGGTGATGGCGCGAAGGGCGTTGCGCTGAAGCCGCCGCCGCGCAATCTCACGGATGCCAGCCTGCTGGCGCACGCCACCCCGCTGTCGTTCTACCAGCGCATCACCTTCGGCGTCGCCGGCACCGCGATGCCGTCGTGGGAAACCCGCTTCTCCGCCGAGGAACGCTGGGCGCTCGCCGCCTACGTCACCACGCTCCGGCAAGCGCGCCCTGCCGGAGTGGTGCCCACCGCGCTTCGCGACTACAGCGTGACTGCCACGCTCGATGACCAGCAGCTGCTCGACTCGCTCGGACCCGGGGCCTCGCCCGGAGCGCTCGCGGCGGTGCGCAGCTATCAGCAGCCAATCGACAACGCGGCCTACAACGCGCGGATCTTCGATTCGGTGCGCACGATGATCCGCGCTGCGACCTCGCTTGGCGCCGCCGGGCATCACGACGAGGCGGCGGCGACGGCGTTCGACGCCTACCTGGTGTTCGAGAAGGTCGAGCGCACCGTGCGGGCCAAGCGACCCGAGCTGGCCAACACGCTCGAAGCGGCGTTCGCGACCCTGCGCACGCGCCTCGCCAGCGGCGGGATGCCGGCCGAGATCGCCGGCGTCGACAACGACCTCATCACCGCGCTGGAAGAGGCCGAGCGCATCGCGGGTGACCGGATGTCGGCGGCGAACCTCTTCGTGCAGTCGCTGGTGATCATGCTGCGCGAGGGACTCGAGGCCATCCTGATCATCGGCGCGCTGATGGCGTTCCTGGTCAAGACCGGCGCGGGGCATCGCAAGCGGGATATTCACGTCGGGGTCGGCGCGGCCGTGGCCCTCTCGCTGCTGACCGCGGTGTTGCTCGAGACCGTGTTCGTGATGTCCACCGCACACCAGGAACTGATCGAGGCCGGGACGCTGGTCGTGGCGGTCGGCGTGTTGTTCTACGTCTCCTACTGGCTGCTGTCGAAGATGGAGTCGGCGCGGTGGGCCGACTTCGTCAAGGAGCGTGTCGAAGTGGCGGTCAGCGGCGGGTCAGCGCTGGCCCTCGCCTCGACCGCGTTCCTCGCCGTCTATCGCGAAGGCTTCGAGACGGTGCTGTTCTACCAGGCGCTCTTCGTGTCCGGCGGCGCGATCGGCAGCACCTTCGTGCCGGTCGCTTCCGGCATCGTGATCGGTGGCGCGGCGCTGGCCGTGGTCTACTTCGCCATCAACCGCTACGGGGTGCGCCTGCCGCTGACGCCGTTCTTCGGCGTCACCTCCGCCTTCCTGTACTACACCGCGTTCGTCTTTGCCGGAAAGGCGGTGGCCGAGTTTCAGGAGGGCCGCATCATCGGCCTGACACCGCTCGGCGACGCCTGGCCGCGGTGGCCGGCGCTGGGGATCTATCCCACCCTCGAGACGGTGCTGGCGCAGGGCCTGCTGCTCCTGCTGGCGTTGGTGGCGCTGGTCTGGATCTTCGTCGTGAACCGGCTGCCACGGCACGCCACCGCCCCAGTGGACAGGGTGGCGAGCACCAAGGCAGTAACGCCGGCAACTTTTGTCGGAGATGCGCCGCCGGTCGACCCCAACGTGCTCCGTTCACTCGAACGGATGCATGCCGATCTCGCGGCGATCAAGGAAGAAGTGGAACGATTGCGCGAGACGGTCAGTGATGCATCGAGCGAGGATGCGCTGAAGCGGTAACCGCGCGGCGACCGATCTCCCGCAAAGCGAAGCGGCCCGCCGATTGGCGGGCCGCTTCGTTTGGGAGGTCCCAGAACGCCCCCTGAGTATACGAAGACGAACGGATGTGTTCGCTTCACCCTTCTTCGTTCTGGGACTTTCTCGTGCGACGCCGACTGCGCGTCAACTGATTCTATGCTAGGGATCGCCGCACAACCTGTCAAGCCCGAGTCTTGTTGTCGCCCAACCATGGTCCCGGATCGATGGCCGGCATTGGCGACAAGCGTGTGACCAGCGCTGTTCCGACCAGAACGATCGTGATGGACGCGACCTGCGCCACCGTAAAGGTGCCGAGCAGGCGATCGTCCTTTGCGCGCAGGATCTCGATAAAGAACCGCTCAATCCCGGCGAGCACCAGGTAGGCGCCGAACAACCATCCTGTCCCGCGTGACGCCGTGCGCCAGCGCCAGAGCAGTGCAAAGATCACCAGCATGGTGAGGGTTTCGTACAGTTGCGTCGGGTGAACGGCCATCACGGTGTTCGCGGCAATCGCATCCGGCACCTGCACATGAAAGAGGCGCAGGTTCGCGGCCGTGCTCGGCGGCGAACCCATGGGAAACCGCACTCCCCATGGCAGCGAAGTCGGTCCGCCGTAGTCATCACCCACCAGGAAGCAGCCGACACGGCCGAGCGCGTATCCCCCGGCGAGCACCGGGGCCACCACCTGCGCGGTCCAGCGCATCGGCACGCGGCGTCGCCACCCGTTGAGGATCACGGCAAGCGTGCCACCGAAAAAGCCGCCATACCAGACCAGGCCGCTGCGGTCGAACAGCGAGCCCCCGTTGAGGATGACGAACCAGAGCTTCGCGCCGATGATCCCGCCGATCACGGCGGCGAAGATCATGTCGCCGGCGTACTCGGTGTTGAACTTGAGCCGCCGCAATTCGCGGTCGAGGATCCAGCCACCCATCAGGAAGGTGAGCATCATCACCAGGCCGAAGCCGGTGATCGTGAAGTTGCCGAGGTGAAACTCGAGGGGATACGCGTTGATCACGCCCCAACTCCTGTTGTCGTGATGAGCCCAGGCAAAAGAACGGCATCGCGCGCGTCGAGGTCAACACCGTCACGCTCGCCCTGGGCGAGCCGCCAGCTTCCGGCCGCACCGATCATCGCCGCATTGTCGGTGTTCAGTCGCGGTGACGCCACCGCCACGCGGGCGAACGGTGCCACGGCTGCCCGCATCGCGGCGCTGAGCGAGCGATTGCACGCGACGCCGCCACCGAGGACGATGAGGTCACGCTGGTACGCTTCGGCGGCCCATTTCGTCTTCGTCACCAATACCTCGATGACGGCATCCTGGAAACCACGCGCCAGGTCGGCGCGGTCACGTTCCAGGTTATCGGATTTCTCGGTAGCGCGCAGGACGGCGGTCTTCAATCCGCTGAACGAGAACTCGTACGTGGACTCACCGGGCGCCTGCTTCAACAGCGGTCGTGGCAGGCGGTATCGTGCCGGATTACCGGTGGCCGCCAATCGCTCGATGGCGGCGCCTGCAGGATAGTCGAGGCCGAGCAGCGAACCCACCTTATCGAAGGCCTCGCCGGCAGCGTCATCCCGCGTCTCGCCCAGCAGGTGGTACACACCCCAGGCCGGGACATCGAGCAGCATGGTGTGGCCACCACTCACCAGCAGGGCAGTGAAGGGCGGCTGGGCGCCTGGATCCTCGAGGGTCGGTGCGAAGAGATGACCTTCAAGGTGGTGCACGCCGATCAGTGGCAGCTGCTCGCGCCACGCGAGCGTCTTCGCCCAGGTAACGCCGACCAGCAGGGCCCCGAGCAGGCCGGGGCCGCGCGTGACTGCGATGCCGTCGAGGTCGGCGACGCCGACCCCCGCCTGGTGCAGGGCATCGTCGACGACGGGGCCGATGGTGGCGAGGTGGGCGCGCGATGCCAGCTCCGGCACGACGCCGCCGAAGATCCGGTGGACATCCTGCGACAGGATCGTCAGGCCATCGAGCGTGATGGCGTGACCGTCGCGACGGACCACGGCCGCCGAGGTCTCGTCGCAGGAGGTCTCGATGGCGAGGACGCGCACGTCAGTTTTCCTGGGAAAGCAATTGCTCGACCCGCTGGCGCATTTCGGGGGCGTCCCACTCGCTGGCGCCCATCGTCATGTAGGCGACGCGGCCATCGCGACCGATCAGGAACGTCTGTGGCAGGCCGGTGGTCTGATACACCTGCTGAATGTTGCCGCTCTGGTCGTGGAGCAGGTCGAACGTCAGGCCGACGTCACGGCCGTAGGCAAGAATCGCGGCGTCATCCCCCTCGTCAACGCTCACCGCGGCCACCTGGAAACCGCGCGCCCGGTAGGCCGCATAGAGCCGCTGGATCGAGGGCATCTCCTCGCGGCAGGGTCCGCACCAGGTCGCCCAGAAGTTGAGCAGGGTGACGTGGTTCTTGTAGACGGCCCGCAGATGGGTCGAGTCCCCTTGCGGGACCCGGCGCACCACGTAATCGGGAGGCCGCTCGCCGACCACGGCCCGATCGGGGGCCGGTGCGCTGCGGGTCATCGCCCAGGCGCCCAGGGCAATGCCGGCGACCGCGGCGGCCGCCATCACCCCCCCGCGCGTGATCACGGCCGGCGGTCCGGCTCAGCTCGGTGTTTCGGCGAGGAGCGTCTCCACCAGGTGGCGGCTCTCGACGGAGTTCCACGGATGGGCGCGGGGCACCATCCGGACGATCCGCCCGCGCTTGTCGATCAGAAAGCTCTCGGGAACGCCGGTGGTCTGATACGTCGACTTGATGTTGCCGGGCTGGTCGTGGAGTACGTCAAAACTGATGTGGTATTCCTTGGCGAACTGCTTGACGACATCGTCG
This sequence comes from Gemmatimonadota bacterium, assembly GCA_025361465.1. Classification (GTDB taxonomy): domain Bacteria; phylum Gemmatimonadota; class Gemmatimonadetes; order Gemmatimonadales; family GWC2-71-9; genus Palsa-1233. The sequence continues at coordinate 1,790 of JANYAG010000118.1, read as the reverse complement.
TTCCCTTCATCGACGCTCACGCCGACGATGTGAAACCCCTTGTCCTTCAGCGCAACGTAGAGCGAGTCCATGGCGGGGATCTCTTCCCGGCACGGCGCGCACCACGTGGCCCAGATATTCACCAGCGTGACCTGGCCGTGATACTTCTGGTAGAGCGACACCGGCTTGCCGGTGGCCAGGTCGGTGGCGGTGAAGTCGGGTGCCGTGACGCCAAGCTGGATGCTGGGCGGTGCCGAGATGACCAGCTTCCAGGTGCCCAGCGCCAGGGCGGCGACGATCCCGATGACGATCAACCATTGTCGTGACATGATCAGGCTCTCCCGAGACAAGCGCGCGTGAGCGCGCGAACCGCTTCGGCGGGGTCGGGGCTGCCGAAGACCGCCATTCCAGCGACAAAGGTGTCGGCACCGGCGTGGTGTGCATCGGCGATGGTGTCGACCGTGATACCCCCATCAACCTCAATCATCGCCGAATGGTTCCGCTCGACCAGGAGGGAGCGGATCCGGCGAATCTTCGCGGCCGACGACTTCAGGTAGGACTGCCCCCCGAAGCCGGGATTGACCGTCATGACCAGGACGAGATCGAGGTCGTGCCAGACCTCCTCGATCACGGTTGGGGGAGTGCCTGGATTGAGCGCCAGCCCGGCCTTCATCCCGCGCTCCCGCACGCGGACCAGGTGGCGCTGGACATGCACCGTGGCCTCGGCATGGAAGGTGAAGTTCGCCGCACCGAGGTCGGCATACTCGTCGATGTATCGCTCGGGGTGCTCGACCATCAGGTGGACGTCAAGCGGCAGGTCGGTCACCCGGCGCAGGGCGCGGATGATCGGGGCGCCAAAGGAGAGGTTGGGCACGAAGTGCCCGTCCATGACGTCGACATGAATCCACGCCGCGCCACCTTCGGCCGCGGCGGTGACCTGCTCGCCCAGCCGGCCGAGGTCGGCGTTGAGGACGCTTGGTGCAATCCGTACCGTCACTGCGCTGCCCCACTGATCGTCAGGTTCACTGCACTCCCCCGTGCCATCATTTCGCCGCCGGCAGGGAACTGTCCCAGGACGGTACCGACCTTCCCGTCAGTTCGGCGCGTCAAGGTGCCGACCCGAAACCCCAGCGCCACGAGTCGATCGCGAGCCACGCCGAGCGGCAACCCGGTGAGGTCTGGCAGCCGCACGGGTGCGGGTCCGGCGCTGATGCTGACGTCGATCGGCATCCCCAGGCGCACCGTCGAACCAACCGCCGGTGTCACCGTGAGCACCGTCCCGAAATCCTCGCTGCCGTGGATCGTATCGACCACCCCGAGCTTCAGCCCCGCCGCCAGCAGGACGTCCCGCGCCAGCTCGAGGTCGAACTGGCTCACGTCGGGGACGGTGACCAGCGGCGGGCCGCTGCTCACCGCCAACTTCACCATGGCCCCTTCGGGAAGTATCGTCTCGGGAGCGGGTGACTGCCAAACGATGGCGCCGGCCGGGACCAGCGGGTCGCGCGTGGTGTCGGTCATCCGCCCCCGGAGGGTCAGGCGCGCGAGGAGAGAAAGCGCGCTGTCGCCGCGCAGCGCGCGCAACTGGGGCACCGAGACCTGCCGGGGCAGGATCGGCGCCGGGTAGATCGCACAGGTCAGCAGGTATCCGGCCAGCGACGCGGCCACGATGATGCCGGCAATCACCAGTCGGCGTCGGCGCACCTGGGCATCTGACTTTGCGGGGCTCATCCGGCGCGGACCAGCCGGGCGGCGAAGGCCCCGTCGATCCCATCGCGCTGGGGCAAGGTGGCGAGGTCGCCCACCGTGCTGAG
>JANYAG010000049.1 GCA_025361465.1 Gemmatimonadota bacterium | reverse complement strand
CAAGCCAGTATTCTTCAAATCTGTCGCAGAAATGCCATGGATTAAGTCCTTGTCAGGTAACGGGTTCACCAAACGGGAACATGCCGACGATCAATCAGCTCCTCCGCCAGGGCCGCCACGACCCCCGTTACAAGGGGAAGGCGCCGCATCTCCAGGGCAATCCGCAGAAGCGGGGCGTCTGCACGCGTGTGTACACCACCACGCCGAAGAAGCCGAACTCGGCCCTGCGCAAGGTGGCGAAGGTGCGCTTGACGAACGGCATCGAAGTCATCGCCTACATCCCGGGTGAAGGCCACAACTTGCAGGAGCACTCGATCGTGCTGATCCGCGGCGGCCGCGTGAAGGACTTGCCGGGCGTGCGCTATCACATCCTCCGCGGCACGCTCGACGCCGCCGGGGTCAATGACCGCCGCCAGAGCCGTTCGAAGTACGGCGCCAAGGCGCCCAAGGTCGCCGCGACGGCCAAGGGAGCGAAGAAGTGAGCCGGCGCAAGAACGCGGTCAAGCGGGAAGTTCCGCCCGATCCACGCTACGACAGCCAGACGGTGTCGAAGTTCGTCAGCAACCTGATGTCCCAGGGCAAGAAGAGCCTCGCCGAGGGGATCTTCTACAAGGCGATGGACATGATTGAAGAGCGCACCGGACAGCCGGGCGTGGCCGTCTTCAAGCAGGCCGTCAACAACGCCAAGCCGGCGGTCGAGGTGAAGTCCCGCCGCGTCGGCGGGGCCTCGCTCCAGGTGCCGGTCGAAGTGCGCCCCGACCGCCGCACCGCGCTGGCGATGCGCTGGCTGATTTCCTTCTCCCGCTCGCGCGGCGAGAAGACGATGGCGGAGCGGTTGGCGGCCGAGTTGATCCTGGCCTCCAAGGGTGAAGGCAACGCCATCAAGAAGAAGGAAGACACGCATCGGATGGCGGAAGCCAACCGGGCGTTTGCCCACTATCGGTGGTAGAACGATCATCGATCATCGCGGGTCGATGATCGAGTGTAGACATCTGGACCATGTGACCGGCGCGTTGCCGTCCACCTCTGATCCTTCGACAAACGCCGGGATTCTCCATGAGAATCCTCGTCTCGGGCCTCGTGCCTGGACGTGGCGCGGAGCGATACCGCGGGCAACTTGCCCGGTCCGGTCGCCCCGCTTTTTCGCTGGGAGCAAACGCAGTTATGGCTCGTGAGACCCCGCTCGACTGGTATCGCAACATCGGCATCATGGCCCACATTGATGCCGGGAAGACGACTGCGACCGAGCGCATCCTCTATTACACGGGCAAGAACTACAAGATCGGCGAGGTGCACGACGGCGCCGCGACGATGGACTGGATGGAGCAGGAGCAGGAACGCGGGATCACGATCACTTCCGCCGCGACGACCTGCTTCTGGCAGCGCCATGGCGAGCTGAACGGCGAGGGCGTCGGGCCGGAGTATCGCATCAACCTCATCGACCCCCCGGGCCACGTCGACTTCACGGTCGAGGTCGAGCGCTCGCTCCGGGTCCTCGATGGTGCGGTGACGCTGCTCGATTCGGTGGCCGGGGTCGAGCCGCAGACCGAGACGGTCTGGAAGCAGGCCGATCGCTACGGCGTGCCGCGGATGATCTTCGCCAACAAGATGGACCGCGTCGGCGCCAACTTCGACCGCTGCATCACCATGATTCGCGATCGCCTGTCGCGCCGGGCGTTCCCGCTGCAGCTCCCGGTCGGGACGGGCGAGACGTTCACCGGCCACATCGACGTCATCACCCGCCGCCAGTTCATCTTCGACGATGCCACCATGGGGCGGGAATACCAGGTGGTGCCGGTCCCGGCCGAGTTCCACGACGCGGTCGAAGCGGCCCGTCATGCCGCCATCGAGGCGGCCGTCGAGTTCGACGACGAGCTGATGCACAAGTACCTCGAAGGCGCCGAGCTCACGGTCGAGGAGATCTACACCGCCATCCGCAAGGCGACGCTGGCGATGGGGTTCGTCCCGGTCCTCTGCGGCGCCGCGTTCAAGAACAAGGGCATCCAGGCGCTGCTCGATGCGGTCATCGACTTCCTGCCGGGCCCGCTCGACGTGGCGGCCATCAAGGGGCACCAGCCGGGCGACGAGCTGCATTTCCTGGAGCGGCATGCCAGCGATACCGAGCCGTTCGCCGCACTCGCGTTCAAGATCATGACCGACCCGTTCGTCGGCCGGCTGACCTTCTTCCGGGTCTACTCCGGGCGGCTCGAGGCCGGCAGCTACATTTACAACGCCAGCAAGGGCAAGAAGGAGCGCGTGGCGCGCCTGCTACAGATGCATGCCAACAAGCGCGAGGAGATCACCGAGGTGCTCGCCGGCGACATCGGCGCAGTGATCGGACTGAAGGACACGCGCACCGGCGATACCCTCTGCTCCGAGGACCATCCGATCATCCTCGAGTCGATGACCTTCGCCGAGCCGGTCATCTCGATGTCGATCGAGCCGAAGTCCAAGGCCGACCAGGACAAGCTCGCCATCGCGATGCAGAAGCTGGCTGAAGAGGACCCGACGTTCCGCGTTCGCAGCGATCCGGAGACCGGCCAGGTGATCATCGCCGGGATGGGCGAGCTCCACCTCGAGGTGCTGGTC
>JANYAG010000046.1 GCA_025361465.1 Gemmatimonadota bacterium | reverse complement strand
CTTCGCGGTGCCGATCGACCTGGCGCGCAACGTGATGCAGCAGATCATCGAGCACGGCAGGGTGGAGCGTGCCGGCTTGCGAGTCCTGGTGACCGATGTCACCGCCGAGGACGCCGCCTACGTCGGGCTCGACTCGATCGTCGGGGTCAAGCTCGACCGCTTCCCGCCGGGCGAAGAGTCGCCGGCCGAGAAGGCAGGGATGAAGCCCGGCGATGTGATCACGTCGATCGATGGGCAGCCAGTCCGTTATGTCGCCCAGCTCCAGCAGGTGGTCGGCTTCCGGCACGCGGGTGAGACGGTTCGGGTCGAGGTGATGCGCGGCGACGGCAAGCATGACTTCACCGTGCGTCTGGCCGGTGTCGCCGGTTCGGCCACGCCCGATGCGCCAGCAGCGCCGGAGACTCCGGCCCCGAAGGGCACCCCCGACACCGGCAAGAACCTGCTGGGCCTCACGGTCGAGCCGCTCACGCCGACCCTGGCGGCCCAGAGCTTCCTGCCACCGGCCACGAAGGGCCTCCTGATCCGTTCGATCAAGGAGGGCGCCCCGGCCGAGGAAAAGCTCTGCCCCGCCGATGCCTGCGGCCGACCGGCTGACGTCATCACCGAAATCGAGGGAAAGCCGGTTCGCAGCGAAGCGGAGTTGCGGGACGCGCTGAACGGCGGCAAGCACGGGATTGTCACGCTGACCGTCGTGGCCGGAGACCAGCACGACCGCACGGCGACGCCACGAATCGTGCGCCTGCGCATCGCCGGGGGCAACTGACCGCCAGGCCGAGCAGGTCAGCCTGAACGTGGCAGCGCCCGCCGGATGATTCCGGCGGGCGCTTTCGTTTGCCCGGTTCCGGCGGAGTTACTTGACCGGCGGAACGAGCGGGATGCCGAGCTTGGCCGACTCCTTGTCCCACCAGCCCCAGCCCCAGCCGACGACCTTGCCGTCGATGATGACGACGGGGCTCAGCTTCCGCCAGGGAATCGAATCGGCCACCGTCGAGTCGGCTCCCTTGGCGGTCTTGACCACGACTGGAGGCAGGGGCTTGGCACCGTAGTCGTAGACGGACAGGTCCCAGACCTTTCCGTGCATGAGGAAGTTCTGGGTCCGATGCGCCGGCCCCTTCATGATGACGGCCAGGGAGTCGGTGGTCATGTTGACCGCGAGCTTGCCCAGCCGGGCATCGCCACAGGCGACGAGGGCGAACAGGGCGACAGCAGTCAGGTTTCGGGTCATGGTCGATCGCATGGTCACGCTGGCATCCTCGAGTGGCGTCCAATGGCGCCCCGGTCGTGGCGCGCCCGGCACCAAAGATACCCCGCCCCCGGCGGGGGTGGGAGCAGGGCCTCCGCTGCTCCAGCGCGGCGCATTAGCTTTTTGGGGATGCGAACGTGGCGGAATTGGTATACGCGCAGGACTTAGGATCCTGTGGGGCAACCCGTCCGGGTTCGAGTCCCGGCGTTCGCACTGGCAGGCAGCAGAAGCGGTTACCAGGTGGGGACACGACTCACGCCGCCGCCTGTCGCTCAGCGAAGATCGCGGCGAGGTGCACCAGCGTCTCGGTGGTCTTCTCCAACCCCACGCGGGAATTGAACTCCAGCTTGCTGTGGAACTCGTGACCGCCCGTGTAGAGGTTGGGACACGGAAGTCCGCGGAAGGTCAGCTTGGAGCCGTCGGTGCCGCCGCGAATGGGCTTCCGGTAGGGCTCGACTCCAGCTCGGCGCGCCGCCTCGAAGGCGTATTCCGTGAGCTGCGGGTGATCCTTCAGCACTTTGTGCATGTTCAGGTACTGCTGCTTCACCTCCACGCTGACCGTCAAGCCGGGCCAGGCACGCGCGGTGTCTTCCGCCAGGGTGCGCAACAGCCGCTCCTTCTCGTCCAGCCCGGTCGTGTCGAAGTCCCGCAGGATGACCTTGAGACTCGAGGTCTCAACGTCCGCGGTCCCCGCGTACGGGTGCATGAAGCCAACGCGTCCGTCCGTGGCCTCGGGCTGTAACTCCCCAGGCAGACGATTGAGAAAATCGGCCAAGGCGCGTATCGAGTTCACCATGACGCCCTTGGCCGTCCCTGGGTGCGCGCTCTTGCCGTGAAAGGTCAGCGTGGCCAGCCGGGCGCTGAACGTCTCGTCATTGATCTCCCCCAGCGCCCCACCGTCAACCGTGTAGGCGACGCCGGCGCCAAAGCGCGTGACGTCGAATCGCTCGATCCCGCTGCCGATCTCCTCGTCCGGCGTGAACGCCACGGCAATGCGCCCATGCTGCACCTGCGGGTTGTGGGCGAGCATGTCGACCATCGTCATGATGGCGGCGACGCCCGCCTTGTCATCCGAGCCGAGCAGCGTCGTGCCGTCGGTCGTGATGATGTCGTCGCCGACCATCTGCTCGAGGACCGGGTGTTGGTCGACGCGGATCACCTGTGCCGGGTCGCCCGGCAGGGGAATGTCACCGCCGCGGTAGTCGCGGTGGATGACGGGATTCACGCCGGCACCGCTTACGGCGGGCGAGGTATCGACGTGGGCCAGGAAGCCCAGGACGGGGGTCGTGGCGGTATGCGGCGAATTCGCCGGAATCGCCGCGTAGACGGTGCAGTGTTCGTTCACGACCACGTCCGCCGCACCAAGCGCGCGCAGCTCGTCAGCCAGTAACTGCACCAGGGCCCACTGGCCGTCGGTGCTCGGCGTCCTGTCGGCGCCCTCGCGCGATTGCGTATCGATGCGCACATAGCGGAGAAACCGGCCGACGACGCTTTCCGCTGGCGGTGTCAGGTTTGTTGTCATGGGCGATAAAGTACGGAGGGAGTGCAATCAGTTCCAGCCCTCTGAGACTGACGGGCCTCAGGCTTCCCCGGCCTGACCGCCGGCCGAGGGACGCGCGCGTGGATGCGGCGACCCATCCGGGTTCGAGTCCGGGCGTGCGCATGGGCCTGGATGCGCGAAGAGCCGGCAAGAGACTGCCGGCTCGTTGCGTTATCAGGCAGGCGAGACGCTCAGGGCGTCGGCGTGTGCATCGCCTTCCACTTGGCCTGCTGCAGCACGCTGTCGTTGGCCGCGACCATGATCGTCACGGTACCGGCCCACTCATGCCCCGTCGCGCGACCCACCGCCCGCCACTTCAGCGGCGGAGTGCCCTTCGGCATGGTGCGATCCGTGTAGGTCACCGACACGGAGACCGCACTATCCCCAGAGAGGGTCGTCGTGTAGGCGACGGTGTCCTTCATGGCCGCGTGATTCACGAGCTTGCCGGCCAGGCCACCCGAGGCGTCCGCCACCTGTACGGCGGTCCAGCTGCTGAGCACCGAATCCGTGGTCTCGGCCATCGTGGTGCCTTCCAGGGTGCCGGCGACGGCAGCGGCCGTCAGCGCGGCGGGAGGAGCCGGCGCGGCGGGCGCCTCGACCTTCGCTTCCTTCGCACAGGCCGCAGCAAGCAGGATGCAGGGGAGAATCAGCAGCTTTCGCATAAGTCCTCTATCAGGGGGGAGAAGGGGTACGCCCAATCCCGAAAAAAATACTCCCTGATCAGGGGACCGCAAGCAGCCACCCCCCGGAGACTGCATTGGCGCGGCCTCCGGGGCGGGCTGGTCCTACTTGCGGACGCGGCGCTTCCGAGTCTGCCGCTTCTTCCGCAGGAACGGCTTCAGCACGTCCATCAAGTCCGGCTTGCCGATCTCCTGGAGCTCGTAGCCCACTCGAACCGTCGGCTTGTTGATGGTGATCAACCGGGTCAGGTCGATCGGTGTGCCGATGATCACGGCGTCGCAGGGGGTCCGATTGATGGTCGTTTCGAGATCCTTCACCTGCTTGTCGCCGTACCCCATTGCCGGCAGCAGGGTGCCGATGCCCGGGTACTTCCGGTAGGTCGCCGTGATCGACCCGATGGTGTAGGGTCGTGGGTCGACGACCGCCGCGGCGCTGTACTTGCCCGCGGCGACGATGCCGGCGCCGAACTTCATCTCGCCGTGGGTCAGCGTCGGGCCGTCCTCGACGACCAGGACGCGCTTGCCGGTGATGTACTCCGGATGGTCCACGGTGATCGGCGACGCCGCCTCGATGATGACCGCCCGGCTGTTGACGCGGCGGATATTCGCCCGCAGCTGGTTGATGGCGTGCAGGTCGGCCGAGTCCACCTTGTTGATGATGACGACATCGGCCATCCGCAGGTTGGTTTCGCCGGGGTAGTAGAGCAGCTCGTTGCCGACGCGGAGCGGGTCCGCCACCACGACGAGGAGGTCCGGCTTGTAGAACGAGGTGTCGTTGTTGCCGCCGTCCCAGAGCACGACGTCGGCCTCCGCCTGGGCCTGCGCCAGGATGTCGCCATAGTCCACACCGGCATAGATGATCGTGCCGCTGACGATGTGCGGCTCGTACTCCTCGATCTCTTCGATGGTGCAATCATGCTTCTTGAGGTCGCGCAGGGTGCCGTAGCGCTGCACCCGCTGCTTTTCGAGGTTGCCGTAGGGCATCGGATGGCGCACCGCGGCGACCTTGAGGCCGGCCGCCCGGAGCATTCCGGCGATGCGCCGGGTCGTCTGGCTCTTGCCCGCCCCGGTCCGGATGGCGCAGATCGCGATGACGGGCTTGGTGCTCTTCAGCATCGTCGAGGCCGGGCTGAGCACCCGGAAGTCCGCGCCAGCGGCGTTGACGAGCGAGCAGCGGTCCATCAGGTAGTTGTAGGGCACGTCACTGTAACTGAAGACCACCTCGGTGACCTTCTGGTCGCGGATGATCTGCTCGAGATCCGCTTCGGCCAGGATCGGGATGCCCTTCGGATAGAGGCGGCCGGCCAGCGAGGCCGGATAGCGGCGGTCGTCGATGTTGGGAATCTGGGTGGCCGTGAAGGCGACCACCTCGTAGGCCTCGTTGTCGCGGTAGACGACGTTGAAGTTGTGGAAGTCGCGCCCGGCGGCGCCCATGATGACGGTACGAATGCGTTTCATGACAGAACTCGCTGAAGGCGCTCGAAGGCCCAGTCGATTTCCTCGCGGGTGATGGTCAGCGGGGGCGCCAGGCGGATGACGTGGTCGTGGGTTTCCTTGCACAACAGCCCTTCCTTCATGAGCCGCTCGCAGTAGGATCGCGCCGGAACGGTCAGCTCGAGCCCGATCCAGAGGCCCCGGCCGCGGGCTTCCTTGATGACCGGGTTCTTGAGGGTCTTGAGTTTCGCCAGGAAGTAGGCGCCAAGGTCTTCCGAGCGCTCGACCAGCTTCTCGTCGATGATCACCTGCAGCGCGGCCCGGGCGACCGCGCATGCCAGCGGGTTGCCACCGAACGTGCTGCCGTGGTCGCCCGGATTGAACACCCCCAGCACCTCCTTTTTCGCGAGCACCGCCGAGATCGGGTAGTACCCGCCGGAGAGCGCCTTGGCGATGATGATCATGTCGGGATTGACATCTTCCCACTGGTGCGCGAACAGCTTCCCGGTGCGGCCAAGCCCGGCCTGGATCTCGTCGACAATGAAGAGGACGTTGTTCGCCTTGCAGAGCGCTTCGGCCCGCTTCAGGAATCCCTTGGGCGGAATGATGATGCCGGCCTCGCCCTGGATCGGCTCGACCAGGAACGCCGCGGTGTTGGGCGTGATCGCCTTCTCCAGGGCGGCCGCATCACCATAGGGGATCACCGCAAAGCCGGGGGTCAGCGGCCCGAAGCCATCGCGGTACTGTGCCTCGGTCGAGAAGGAGATGATCGTGGTGGTCCGGCCGTGGAAGTTGTTGGCACACGTGATGATCTCCGCCTGGTCGGCGGGGATGCCCTTGACCTTGTACCCCCACTTGCGCGCCGCCTTGATCGCGGTCTCGACCGCCTCCGCCCCGGAGTTCATCGGCAACGCCATGTCGAAGCCGGTGAGGTCGTGCAGCATCTTCAA
>JANYAG010000020.1 GCA_025361465.1 Gemmatimonadota bacterium | reverse complement strand
CCTCGATGCGTCTCCCTGTCTGCTCTGTCGCCCTGCTCATGCTGGCCGCTGCCTGCGCTACCAAGTCCACACCGACCCCTGCCCCGGCACCCCTGGGCGGCGGCCGCGGCGCGCCGCCCCCACCGGCGGTCGATCCGGTCCGCTATGCCCGGACTGCGCCTCCCAGCGATCCGCTGGTCCAGCAGATCTGGGACGAGGGGATGCAGCGCTCGCAGATCGCCCATCTGGCGCAGGTCCTCAACGACTCGATCGGCCCGCGGCTGATCAACTCCGACCGCTACCTCATGGGTCAGGACTGGCTGATCAAGCAGTATGCCGAGTGGGGTGTCCCAGCGAAGCAGCAACAATTCGGCACCTGGGCGCGGTGGCAGCGCGGTCCGACCCACGTGGACCTGGTCTCGCCGCGGGTGCGAACACTCGAGGCGACCATGCTGGCGTGGAGCCCGGGCACCAATGGCGGCTGGGTCGAGGGCGAGGTGATCCTGCTCCCGAGTGATACCACCGCCGCCGGCGTCGCGACCTGGATGGCGCTGGCCAAGGGGAAGTTCGTCCTCACTGCGGCCCCCGGCATCAGCGGCCCCGGCGCCCCGAACCCGACCTGTCGCGCCCCGGCACAACTGCAGGAGTTCGGCGCCCCGGGCGAGTGGTCGGCCGACAGCGCTGCGCGCATCCAGATGGCTGCCGCCTACCGTGCCCGCCTGCCACGCGGACCCGACACCACCGCCAATGGCCGGCGGAACTATTCGTTCGAGTGGCCCAAGACCGCCGGGGTCGCCGGCATCCTCAGCACCTATTACTCCAACTACCCCGGCACCGACAAGATCTTCGGCAATCCGCGGCAGCAGGTGCCGACCATCGACCTCACCTGCGAAGACTGGAACCTGCTCTACCGACTGGCGGAAAATCACCAGGCCCCGCGGATCCGCGTGTACGCGGACTCGCGCGCGCTCGGGGAGCAGCCGATGTTCAATGTGATTGCCGAGGTCAAGGGAGCCGAGAAGCCGGACGAGTATATCGTCCTCTCGGCCCACTTCGATACCTGGGACGCCGGCACCGGGGCCACCGACAATGGCACCGGCACCGTGACGATGATGGAGGTCGTCCGGATCCTGAAGAAGGTCTATCCCCATCCCCGTCGGACCATCATCGTGGGCCACTGGAATGGCGAAGAGCAGGGACTGCTCGGTTCACGCGCCTTCGTGGCGGATCACCCGGCCATTGTCGAGCAGGTCCATTTCGGATTGAACGAGGACGGCGGGACCGGCCGGATCCAGAACATCGGCCCCGGTCCGAACCTGCTCGCCACCGACCGGCTCATCCACTACCTCGGCGAGATGCCCAGCGCCGCGACGAAGGACATCAAGATCGGCCCGGTGGGCCCCCCGGGCACGGGCGGCAGCGACCATTCGTCGTTCCAGTGCGCCAAGGCCCCGGTGATCGGCGTGGGCGGGATCGGCTGGGACTACGGCAACCTGACGTGGCACACCAACCGCGATACGTACGACAAGATCGTGATGAACGACCTGCGCTACAACGCGGCCCTCACGGCACTGCTGGTGTATGAAGCCGACCGGGACCCGGTGTTCCTGGCCCACAGCGTGCTCGATTCGACCACCAACGCGCAGACCAAGGTCAAGACGGTGATCAACTACACCTGCCCGAAGGCGCCGCGGATGACGGCGGAAGGGCGGTAACGGGAGAGTTCCTTCGCTTCGCTCAGGACAGGCGCTTCGCTCAGGACAGGCGCTTCGCTCAGGACGAGGGGAGAACACGACGGCCCGCCGCGCACAGAGCGCGGCGGGCCGTCCGCATGTCAGGCTAGCGGTGAGGGATCGCGTTACTCTTCGTCCTCATCCTCGTCAAAAGAGAAGCCACCACCCGGATCGTCGTCGTCCGACTCTTCATCCTCGTCGTCGTCGTCGAATCCCTCTTCATCCTCGTCGTCGAGATCCTCGTCTTCGTCCTCGAAGTCGAACGCATCGGACTCGAACTCGTCCTCCTCTTCCTCGCCGAATCGCCGCCGGGCCGTGATGGTCTCGAGCGACGCCTCCCACGCCGACATGATCGCCTCCCCAGTGCTGGGCTCAGGGTGAATTTGAACCGCCAATGCTGCCATCCTCAAGATGCGTCCGCCACTCGATTGGCCGCACGGGTGGCCTTTTTCCTCTCGGTCGCCTGCAGGACCCGCTTGCGGAGCCGGACGTTCTGCGGCGTCACCTCGATCAACTCGTCTTCCTCGATGTACTCGAGCGCATACTCCAGCGTGATGATGCGCGGCGGCTCGAGCTGCACGTTGTCATCGGTCGCCGTGGTCCGCATGTTGGAGAGCTTCTTCTCCTTGCCGACATTGACGTCCATGTCGCCCGGCCGGGAGTTCTCGCCCACCACCATCCCCTCGTACACCAGCTCACCGGGCGCCACGAACATCTGGGCCCGCTCCTGGAGGTTGCCGAGGGCGAACGCCACCACGGGCGCCTCGCGATCGGCCACCAGCACGCCGCGCTTCCGGCCGGCCAGCGGCCCCGCCCAGGGACCATACTCGAGAAACCGGTGGTGCATGATGCCGGTTCCCCGCGAATCGGTCATGAACTCCGAGCGGTAGCCGAAAAGCCCGCGCGCCGGAATCTTGAAGGTGAGCCGGACCATCCCCATGCCCGGATTCCGCATCTCGATCATTTCGGCCCGACGCGGTCCGAGCTTTTCCATGACCACGCCCATATAGGTCTCGCTGACGTCGATCGTCAACTCCTCATAGGGCTCGAGCCGCTCACCGCCGGCACCCTCGCGCAGGATCACCCGCGGCCGGGAGACCTGAAATTCGTACCCCTCGCGCCGCATCGTCTCCATCAGGATGCCGAGGTGCAGCTCACCGCGACCCGCGACGGTATGGGTGTCCGGCGAATCGGTGGGCTCGACGCGGAGGGCGACGTTGCGCTCCAGTTCGCGATAGAGCCGGTCGCGCACCTGGCGGGACGTGACGTACTTCCCTTCCCGGCCGGCAAACGGGGAGTTGTTGACGATGAAATCCACCGAAATGGTGGGCTCCTCGACGGCGATGCCGGCCAGTCGTTCGGGACAGTCGATCGACGAGAAGGTCTTGCCGATCTCGATCCCTTCGAACCCTGCCAGCGCCACGATATCGCCCGCCTCGGCCTGCCTCACCTCGACCCGGTGCAGGCCGTCGAAGGTGTACAGCTTGGTCACTTTGCCGCGGTCCACCCCGGGCTCCTCGGGGGGCACCATGCCGACCTCTCCCAGGGGGAGCAGGACGACCTGGTCGCCGACGGCGATCCGGCCGCGTTCGAGCCGGCCAATCGCGATCCGGCCCAGAAAGGACGAGAAGTCGAGGGTACTGACCAGCATCTGGAACGGCAATTCCGGATCGCCTGTCGGCGCCGGGATGGTCTTCAGGATCGTCTCGAACAGCGGTTCGAGCGTGGTGCCCGGCTGGTCGAGCTCGAGCGTGGCGGTGCCATGCCGGCTCGAGGTATAGAGGAACGGACAATCGAGCTGCCGCTCGGTCGCCTCGAGGTCCATGAAGAGCGCCAGCACTTCGTCGTGCACGCGCAGCGGTTCGGCGTCAGAGCGGTCGATCTTGTTGATCGCCACGA
>JANYAG010000361.1 GCA_025361465.1 Gemmatimonadota bacterium | reverse complement strand
CCGGGTCGCCTCGCCTACCTCGGCGTCAGCGAGGGGTCGCACGTTTCCGCCGGCGAGGTGATTGCCCGGCTCGACAACGCCGAGTACAGCGCCAGCGTGACCGCCGCCGAGGCCAACCTCGCGACCGCGCAGGCAACCCTCATCGAAGCCACGGCGGATCGCGATCAACTGCTGAACGAAGCGCGTCGGTTCCGGGAAGTCCGGGCCCGGACCAGCGAACTGGTATCGCTGCAGGACCTGGAGGCCACCGAGAGCCGCGCGGCCCAGGCGAGTGCACGTGTCCGGGCCCAGGAGGCTCGGGTGGAGTCGGCCAAGGCCGGTTTGAAGCTGGCGCAGGCCACCTTCGAGAACACCCTGATCCGGGCGCCATTCACCGGAACCGTATTGCGAAAGGATGCCGAGGTCGGAGAAGTCGTGGCCCCGTCCGTCGGCGGTGGCCTGACGCGGGGCGCCGTCGTCACGATGGCCGACCTTGCGACCCTCGAAGTCGAGGTGGACGTCAACGAGGCCTACATCGCCCATATCCGGGGCGGCCAGCCCGCGCGCATCGTACTCGATGCGTATCCAGACACCAATTTCCGTGGCACGGTGCGAATGGTGGTGCCAACCGCCGACCGGCAACGCGCGACCGTGCAGGTGAAGGTTTCGATTCTCGATCATGACCCGCGCATCCTCACGGAGATGGGTGCTCGCGTCGAGTTCCTTGAACCGGTTCGAGCCGCCGGAGACAGTGCGCCTCGCCGCCGAATCGCGATACCAGCCGAAGCGGTGCATAGTGACGCCGGGCGCGCCGTGGTGTGGCTGGTGCGTGAGGGAGTACTCGAGCGCCGCGAGATCGACGCGGGCCCCACCAGCGGGGGGATGCGCGAAGTACGGACCGGCCTGGTCGGGGGAGAGCTGTTGCTGCTCTCCGGCGTTGCGAGCCCGGTACCGGGGCAGAAGGTCAAGGTCCCGACGCGGCCGTAATCGGCGGCGTCGTTCGCGGATTCAACACCATCTGGGGGTCGTCTTGGCGCTTGTCACCGTCCGTAACCTGTCCAAGAGCTTTCAGCGTGATTCGCAGTCCCTCGTCATTTTTGACGGACTGGACCTCGATTTCCCTGAGGGGAGCTTTACCGCGCTGATGGGCCCCTCCGGCAGCGGCAAGAGCACGCTGCTCAACCTGTTGGCAGGATTAGACAAGCCGACCGCTGGCACGGTCACGGTGGCGGGCGCCGAAGTGAGTGCGATGAATCCAACGGCACTAGCGGGCTGGCGCTCGCGGCATGTCGGCTTCGTGTTCCAGTCCTACAACCTCCTGCCGGTCCTGACCGCCTTCCAGAACATCGAGCTACCGCTGCTGCTCACCCGTCTCAACAAGCGGGAGCGGCGAGACCACGTCCTGGCCGCGCTGGATGTGGTGGGGCTTGCTGACCGTGCCGACCATTTCCCCCGTCAACTGTCCGGCGGGCAGGAGCAGCGCGTCGCCATCGCGCGCGCCGTGGTCTCCGACCCCACCATCATCCTGCTCGATGAACCGACGGGACAGCTTGACGCCAAGTCGGCTGGAGAGATCCTGACGCTGCTCCAGCGGCTCAACATCGAATTCCACAAGACGATCCTGATGGTGACGCACGATCCCCATGCCGCGGCGGCCGCGACCACGGTCCTGCACCTCGATAAGGGGGTGCTGACCCAGTGAAGTACTTGCCGCTGGTCTGGGCCAACCTGATGCGGCACAAGCGCCGCACCCTTCTCACCACGGCGAGCGTCGCCCTGGCGCTCTTCCTCTTCGCCTCGCTCCGCTCCGTGGTCACGACCCTCGAGGCCGGGGCGAACGTCGGCAGCGAGTCGCGGATGATCGTGCAGAGCGCCAAGGCGATTGTCTTCTTCGTGCCGAGGAGCTACAAGGAACGCTTGGCGGCCGTCCCCGGGGTGGCGGCGGTCACCTGGGCCGACTGGTTTGGCGGCGTCTACCAGGAGCCGAAGAACTTCTTTGCGAGTTTTGCCGCGGACGCCGAGTCGTATCTTGAGATGTACAAGACCGACCTCGCGCTGCCGGCCGACCAGAAGGCCACCTTCCTCCGGGAGCGCACCGCCTGCATCGTCGGCAAGCACCTGATGGACAAGTTCGGCTGGCACTTGGGGCAGAATGTCACCCTCAAGGGCACCATCTTCCAGGGAGACTGGACCTTCACCATCCGGGGCGTCTTCACCGCCATCGACCCGGCGTTCAGCGAAGACGCCCTGATCTTTCACTACGCCGTCATTTACGAGCGTTTCCCACAGTGGGTGAATCCCGGTTGGTACGTCCTCCGGCTCACGAATCCCGCGCTGGCACCGCAGGTGGCGGCGGCGGTGGACTCCATGTTCAAGAACTCCACCGACCCGACCAAGACGGGAACCGAGCGCGCCTTCAATGCGAACTTCATGACCATGTGGGGGAATGTCTCCTTCCTGATGGACTCCATCGGTATGGCGGTCGTGTTCGCCATTCTGCTCATCGCCGCGAACGCGATGATGCTCTCGGCGCGCGAGCGCGTGAATGAAGTGGGAATTCTCAAGACCGTGGGGTTCACCGACCGGCACCTCTTCGGACTGGTGATCGCCGAGGCGAGTGCCATCGCACTGGTCGGCGCGGTGGTGGGCCTCGGAGCGGCCAAGGCGATCTACCGGCCATCTGGCTTCAGTGCGATGGGCTTCCTGCCGGGATTTGACGTTACGGGCAGAACCCTGCTGACAGGCATGGGGATCGCGGGCGCCTTGGCGTTGGCCAGCGGCCTGTGGCCATGCAGGCGGCGCGGCTTTCCGCTGTCCAGGCGCTGAGGCACGTGGAATGAGGATCCCGCTCATCTACAACATCCGCAGCCTGCTGCGCCGCCCAGGCTCGAGTGCCACGACGGTGATCGGCATCGCCCTCGTGGTCGCCGTCTTCATCGCCATGCTGGCGCTGGCCAATGGCTTCCACATGGCATTGGTGCGGACCGGGTCGCCAGACAACGTGCTGGTGCTGCGGAAGGGCGCCGACTCGGAACTCTCGAGCGGCATCGGCCGCGACAACGCGGCCATCATCACCGCCCTGCCGCAGATCGCGACCGGCAGCGACGGGCGGCCATTGGCGAGCCCGGAGGCCTTCGTGCCGATGAGTCTCGGCGCGGCCATCGGGGGGGGCGACCGGTTGGTCGTGACACGGGGCGTCTCGGCCGTGGCGTTCGAGGTGCGGCAGAACCTCCGGATCGTCGCGGGGCGGCGATTCGCGCCGGGGCGGAACGAGGTCATCATCGGCAGCGCGATCGCGCCGCGCCTCGCGCACAGCGCCGTGGGCGACACCATCCGCATCGGCGGGCGCGGCTGGCTGGTGGCCGGCCACTTCAGCTCCGGGGGCTCGGCGTTCGAGTCGGAGATCTGGGGCGAGAATGAACAGCTGATGCCGGTGCTGCGCGGCGAGTTCTTCCAGGTGATCGTGATGCGGCTCAAGCGCGGCGACCTCTTTGGCGATGTCAAGCGAGTGCTCGAGGCCGACCCGCGATTGCAGGTGGATGCCCACCGCGAATCGGAATTCTACGCCGCGCAGAGCGCCGTCCTGCAGGTCATCCTCAACTTCCTCGCCGTCTTCATCACCGGCATCATGGCGATTGGCGCGGTATTCGGTGCGGTCAACACCATGTACGCCGCCGTGGCGTCGCGAACCGGAGAGATCGCCGTGCTGCTGACGCTGGGCTTCAAGCCCCGAAGCATCCTGGCGTCCTTCCTGACGGAGGCGACATTTCTCTCGCTGGTGGGCGGCTTGTGCGGCTGCCTGGTAGCGCTTCCGATCAACGGCATCGTCACCAGCACCACCAACTGGTCTTCGTTCTCGATGATCGCCTTCGCCTTCCTCGTCACCCCCCGCATCCTGCTCGAGGGGCTGATCTTCTCCGCGGTGATGGGCATCCTCGGCGGATATTTCCCGGCACGGCGCGCCGCCCGGATGCCGGTGGTGCAGGAGATCGG
>JANYAG010000333.1 GCA_025361465.1 Gemmatimonadota bacterium | reverse complement strand
CGCCTCGTTGATATCGACGGCGAGATCGTCCTCGACCCGACGACGCTTGCTCCCGTGACGTTCAGCTACCGTCATCGGAATCTCCCTGATGAAATTCCTGATGGGGCCGCCGGTGGCACGATGGCCTTCAGCCGACTCGACAGCGGGGCTTGGATTCCCATGGCATGGTCGATCTGGGCTCCCATTCAGCGGCGTCGGAGCCAAGCCCTTTTGGCGACTGAGCCAAGGACACGAATAGTGGGACGGTCCGTGTTTGACAATCCGCCGGTTCAGCGTGCTGTAGTGATCGGGCGTGAGGAGCGCACTGGCCGGGTGACCAATGCCAAGGCACGCAGCGGGAACTAGGGCCGCAGAGCTTCCTCTCCGGGTTCGAGCCTGGATTCGACCGGGACCGCATTCAGTGCTGGGGAAGCCGTCAACGTGATGATGAGCGTGCGTGAAGGCGACAAGGAGCGGTAGGCCGCGACGTTTGGCCAGATCCCGTCCCACGGGGTACTCTTCAGGCGGAGGTACCCCGTGCTCCGTTTTGCGCTGACATGCCTGCTCCTTGGCAGCCTCCCCCTCGCCGCCCAGCAGACTTCGCCCAAGGTCGATTCCCTCATCGCTCGCACCTATCGAGGCGATGCCGCCGCGCGCCAGCAGCTCGGCACCATTGCTCGCGGGATGATCACCGAGCTCATCTCGCACCGCGTCGACGCCCCGACCGCCCGGGCCACGGCCCAGGCGGCGATGGCGATGGCCTACCCGATGTCGCCCATCGACTCTCCCCTGACCAAGCGCGACTTTGAGTGGCGACCCGGAACGGTGCGCTCGCTGCGCGCCGCACTCGCCGCCGACAGCGGCGACCTCTGGAGTGCCGCCCAGCTCGAGACGATCGCGCCGTACCCGTACCTCTGGCTCGATGCCGACAAGGAGCTGCAACAGTTCCGGGCGCTTGCCCGGCGTCACCCCGATCTCGCGAGCGAACTCGCCGCCACACGGATTCGCCTCGAACTCGAGGTCGGGTCGGTGGACTCGGCGGCGCGCGCATTTGAGGTGCTTCCTCGTACCGGGCTTTCTCCTGCCCACCGGAAGTATCTCGAGGCCGAGCTGCTATTTGCGCAAGGAAAGAACGTGGCGGCGAGTCAGACTTACTTCGCTGGCGCGAAGGCGATCGCCGATTCGGCTGATGCAGCGGCTTACTTACTTGGCATCAAGACGATCGCCAAGCCAGCCGAACAGGCCGAGTGGCGCGCGCTCGGCCACGGTTCAGGCGTGAGGGAAAAGTGGCTGCAGACCTTCTGGGCGAAGCGGGACTTGGAAGACGCGAGAGTCCTTGGCACCCGATTGACGGAGCAGTTCGGGCGCTGGCGCGCCGCGCTGCAGAAATATCGCTTTGATAACTATGGCAGCATGGCTGAGGGACTACCGATCCCGCATCGTGCACCCTACGAAGCCGGACTGGGGGACATTCTCTTTCCGACTGACTCGACTGTGGCAGAGATCGCCTACTCCAACCGGTTCATGCCGTTGAGTCGCGTTTTCGATGACCGCGGCCTGATGGTGCTCCGGCATGGTGAGCCGCTCCGCAATCTGACATCGGCGGGCGCCGACGCCATGATGGGCGGCAATCTAGTCTGGGCAGGTCCGCAGGGGCCGTTCATTATCGGCTTCTCGAGGCCAGCGCACTTCGCCGGCGATCTGCGCTGGGGGATGCTCGCGCGCAACATGCCCTATGGTGACATGATGGCGGTCTGTCAGGTCGATGCCCGGCTCTGCGTGCTGGCGGCGAAGGTTGCGACAGGAAGCAGATTGTCAATCCTGAATGCCAGCAACCGTCTGCGGATCGACTGGGGTGAGACACGGAGGCGCGCCGAAGCAACGGATGGCAACCCGGAGGCGTTCACGAAGTCCCTCGACGCCGTGGTGGAGGCCTACGGCATTCCGCAGGGCGGGACATTGGTGGTGATCGCGGTCCCGGTGCACGGTCTCATCTCCAACGATGCGGCGCTCCAGTCGGCTCGCGACTTCGTGACCAGGGTTCGGGTCGTGGTTGGTGATACCACCAAGGGGCAGGTCCTCTCCTCGCTCGACACCCTGCGCGTTTGGCGCTCGAACGGCGCGGTGGGGAAGGACGCCTTCCTCAATGCCTACTTTGTGGTGCCGGCGCCGATTGGCACCTGGAGCATCTCCGTGGTGGTGGGCGACACCGCGCATTCGGCCGGAACCGGCCGTCGCTTCCGGGCCGTGCCGATCGTGGCGTTCGACGGCAAGTCGCTCGAACTCAGCGATCCGATTCTTGGTCGCGAGGGCAGCGGCCTCTCGTGGCGACACGGCGTGGAGTCGGTCCCCCTCAACCCCACCAACGCCTGGCGCACCAGTGAATCGGTCATCCTCTCTTATGAGATGGATGGCATGACACCGGGTCATGAATATCAGACGCGCTACGAACTCTGGAAGACGGTCGGGAAGCCCAAGTCGCCGAGCCTGGTGATCACGGGGGAAGCCGTGGCGACTGCCGTCCGCTCCGCCACTCGCCGCGAGCTCGCGCTCAAGGAGCTCTCGGCAGGAGACTACCGCCTGGTGGTGCGGGTGCGGGATCTGACGAGCGGGCACGAGGTGACCCGCGAG
>JANYAG010000317.1 GCA_025361465.1 Gemmatimonadota bacterium | reverse complement strand
TTGGTGATGCCGCGCCCGATCACTCGCTCCTGGTCGTCGATCAGGACCGCCTTGCTGGTGGTGGACCCGAGGTCGACCCCGAGGTAGGTGCTCATGGCGCCACCTTCAAGGCGACGCGGTCCGGCTTGCTCGGTGGCGTGGGCACGTTGCGCTCGCCGCGCATGCGCGAGTCCAGCATCTGCAGGTACGACTCGACGCGGTTCTTGAGGTTGGCCTGGCCGTAGTAGCGCGAGTCGACCAGGTCAGACTCCAGGAAGCAGCCCGGCACCCCCGAGATCCGCTCCAGCTCGCGCAGCATGTGCAGCTGCCCGGCCGAGAACGAGTTGCAGCTCTTGACGCTGTGGATGACGAAGCCGTCGGCGGCGTACTCGCGGATGTACTTGGCGATGAGGTCGATCCGCGACGGCAGGCTGAGGTTGGTGTAGCAACCCAGGCAGTAGTCGGCCAGGGTCTCGAGCGGGCGCGAGGGATCGTGGCGGAAGCCCTGATCGTACAGCCCGCCGACCTTGGTGTAGGTCGACGCCACCGCGACCGCGCCCTCGTCGTAGAAGATCTTCCAGAAGTCGCGGAACGAGGTCCAGTTTGGCGGGCCTTCCACCACGAGCCGGTACTTCTGGTCGTTGAGCGGGCCGTCGGGCGTCACCGGTCCGAGGCCGAGTGCCGCCCGTTCCTCGATTTCCTCGCGCAGCGCGCGATAGTACTCAACGCCGCCCTCGGTGCCACGGAAGGCGCTGAAGATCGGGCCGACGTAATACACCGTTCCGAAGTAACCCTCGATCGGGCTGGGCACGAGCTTGCCGGCCTGCAGCACGGCGACGAGGTCGTCCTCGACCTTGGCGGAGAGCTCCAGGTGATAGCGCAGCTTTTCTTCGTCATAGGCGCGACCGGTGGCCTTTTCGAGCGCCGGAATCACCTGCTCCTTCAGCTGCTTGATCATGTATTCGCGATGCGCCGGCTCCATTTCCCCGTCCCCCTGATAGGGCACGTGGAACATCACCGCGGGGCACTGATACTCCTCGCGCAGCAGCTCGAACCACTTCATGAAGGTGTAGCAGCCGGTATAGGAGAGCAGCAGCAGGTCGGGCTTCGGGAGCTTGGTGCCTGCGGGCCCGATGTTGCCGGTGCGCATCATCCCGATGTCGCATTTCACATAGGTGCAGACGTCCTCGGAGTGACCGATTCGCTCCGCCTCGGCGATGTAGTCGGCCGATTGCTTGCGCATGCCTGATTGCAGCGCGTTGATCTCCGGCAGCACCGGCAGCGCGCCGAAGGAACGGATCAGTTCCGTGAGGTTGCCGGGCACGAAGGTGTACACCACGGGCGTGTGGTTCTCCTCGGCGTGCGCCAGCAGCTCGAAGTGCTCCGCGATCATGTCCTTCTGGAGCTGCATCGAACGGTCTTTCTGGACAGTGGCCATCAGCTGGCCCCCCATAGCTTGATCGAGTCGGAAAACGTCCCCGCCTGCTCGCGAAACTGCTGGAACTGGCCGGTGTTCTCCGCATATTTGAAGGCGATGCAGGGAATCCCCGCTTCTTCGGCACCCGCCCGTAGCATCGGCTGGTCGAGCAGGGCCGGATCACAGAAGGAGGCGGTGGCGAAGATGATCCCGTCGGCGCGGCATGCCGCGGCGCGGTCGCGCATCGTTTCCTTCTTGCCGGTCGGCTTGATCTCGTAGAGGACCGACGAGCAGAGATCGTTCTGGACGAAGGCCTCTGCCAAGGTGCGAATCGGATTTCCCTCGAGCGAGACGTCGTGCGTGAGGAAGCGGTTGCCGAGCAGGAAGTCGTCATCGACGATGTAGCAGCCGGTCCGCTCGATGCTCTTGATCAGCCCCAGCGGCGGCTGTTCGCAGAATGCCCCGGCAATGACGACCCGGCTGTTGTCCCGCTGGCGGCGAGGATCGGCCGCCACCGCCCCGAGGTAGTCCTCGGCCAGGGTGAGGAAGTCCTCGGGCGGAACCATCTCGCCGGCCCGGAGCAGGAGGTACAGCTCCTCGGTCGGCAGGTCCCAGGGCCGCTCCTGCCGTAGCTGGTAGAGTCGCCGGATCATGGCGCGGACCCGGTTGTAGAGATCGACGGAGGCTCGCAGGTCGGCTTCGGTGGGTCGCCGCCCCGAAAGCGCTCCGAGGTCGTCAACCAGTCGCTGTAACTCGTTCTCCCAGAAGGAAATAGCCTCTTCTGACTTGGCACCTTGCGGGACGTCTACATACCTGACGTACACCGCCGGATAGAGCAGCTTCCAGATGCCGGAGAGGTTGCGGATGACGTCGCAGGTGGAGGGGAAGAGCACCGCCGAGAGCATGTCCAGCCGGCCGGACTGGGCCATTTCGATGACCGAGCGCGGCAGGTGACATATATACGACTGGTAGAAGGCGTCACCTCGAATGATCTCGAGCCGGTCGCCAGCGCCATGGATCCCGATGGGGAGGAAGCCGCAGGCGTGCAGCAACTCGCGGGGGGCGTAGACCGGGAGGTAGCCCGCCGCCTTCCAAGTCGGGTGCTCCGCCAGCCAGCGGCGGACCGAGCTGAAGTCGAGGTCGTCGTAGAGTTCCCGCACCTGCTCGACGATGGCCGCGCGCGACGGCGGCTGGCGTGTACCTTTTGCTGGTCCGGGCATGCTGGTCTCCCCGGCTCCCGTGGCCCTGCTGCGGTGGCCTGGGGGCCTCCGTCCACCGCCGGTCCGAGGGCCATTCCGAGCGCCTCGAACCCGTTTTTTTTCGAACGATCGTTCGTTATACTATCATCACCCTGACCCGGCGCCCCTGTCAAGGGGAAATCCGCGCCGCCGACTTGAGGAAACCGACATGAGCTACCGCCTGGCAGAGATCACCATTGACCGGATCGGCATCGTGGGATCGGGGCAAATCGGTCCCGATATCGCCCTCCATTTCGCCGAGGCGCTCCACCCCTGGAAGGTCCCGGTGACGGTGGTCGACATCTCGGCCCCGGCCCTCGAGCGCGGGCGGGCCCGGATTGATGAAAAGCTCGCCAAGGCCAAGGAGCGCGGGACCATGTCGGCCGAAGCGGCTGGGGCGATCGGTGGACTGCTTCACTTCACGGACGACTACGAGACACTGCGCGGCGCGTCGCTGATCATCGAGGCAGCGACCGAGAACCTCCCGATCAAGCGCGCGATCTTCACCAAGCTGGCGGCGCTGTCCGGACCGGAGACGATCCTCGCCTCCAATTCCTCCCATATCGCTCCCGACGACATCTTCACCGAACTCAACGCCACGATCCGGGCTCGCGCACTGGTGGCGCACTACTTCTTTCCGGCCGATCGCAACGTGGTCGTCGAACTGGTTTCGGGACGCGAGACTGATCCCGGCCTGATCAACGGCCTGGCGACGTTGTACGAGGCGATCGGCAAGCTGCCGGTAAGGGTCGAGGGGCGCTACGGCTTTGCCGTCAACCCGATCTTCGAGGGACTGGTGCTCGCGGCGATCCTGGCGGTGGAAGAAGGACTCGGCTCGACCAAGGAAGTCGACGCCGCGACCCGGAAGAGCCTCGGCATGGGTGTCGGTCCGTTCACCGCGATGAACCTGACCGGGGGCAATCCGATCACCCATCACGCGCTCGATGAAATGACCGCCGCGCTGGGTCCCTGGTTCCGCACGCCCCAACTGTTGAAGGACGCGGTCACCAGCGGCAAGCCATGGGAGGTGCCCAAGCGCGACGAGAAGATCGAACTCACGCCGGAACGGGAGCGGGTGATCAGCGACGCGATGCGCGGCGCCTACTTCGGGCTGGTCGGAGAGATCCTCGACAGCGGGATCATCTCGCTCGCCGATCTCGAAGTGTCCGTCGAGGCCGGCCTCGCCATGCGGGCGCCGTTCGAGTTCATGAACCAGCTGGGCCTGCCGTTGGCGCAGGCGGCGATCGAGCGCTACGCTGCGTCCCATCCCGGTTTCACGGTGCCGAAATGCGTGAAGGCCCAGGCGGCCACGGGCCGTCCGTTCCGGATCGAGCATGTGCTCAGGCAGGATTTCGGCGATGTCGCCGTACTGACGATTCGGCGCCCGCGGGTGCTGAATGCGCTGGATGAGACGGTATTCCAGCAGCTCCACGAACAGGCGCTCGCGCTCCGGACCGACCCGAAGATCGCGGGCGTGGTCCTGACCGGATTTGGCACCCGGTCGTTCGTCTCCGGGGCGGATGTCAATTTCCTCGCGGCAATCACCTCACCCGCGGAAGGGGCGAAGACTTCAGCGGCGTCGAAGCGCGCGGGCGACCTGCTCGAGACGCTGGGCAAGCCGGTGGTGTGCGCGCTCAACGGCTCGGCCTTCGGCGGTGGGAGCGAGCTGGCGCTCTGCTGCACGGCGCGCATCGCCAAACGCGGACTGAAGGTTGCCTTCTCCCAGCCGGAGACCAGCCTCGGCATCATCCCGGGGGCGGGTGGCACGCAGCGGCTTCCCCGACTGGTCGGCATTGAACGGGCCGCGGCGATGTTGCGCGTCGGGCAACCACTCTCGGGACGTGACGCGGTGGAATGCGGCCTGGTCCATGAAGAGGTTGATGGCGACCTGGTTGCGGCCGCCGTCAAGCTTGCCCGCGCTGCGGCGAAGGGTGAAGTGGTCCTGAAGGGTATCGACCCGCGCCCGCTCGACATGCCGGCCGCACTGCCAGAGTTGGATCTCGGGCATCGCAGCCGGGCGGTGGACGCCCTGCTGTGCCGCGTGATCCTCGAAGGATGCCGGAAGCCGCTGGCCGAGGGACTCGGGCTCGAATCAGAGCTGTTCGGTGCCGGCTGCGCACTCGAGGACATGCAGATCGGTGTACAGAACTTCCTCAAGAACGGGCCGAAGGTGAAAGCGGAGTTCGTGCACCGGTAGGGACCCCGGGAGGAGATGAGGGAAAGCCCTACAGGACGTCATCGCCGCGCTCAATTGACGCGCCATGGGACGCGGGTAAGGTTTCCATGGCTGCCCGTGTAGTGGATACCCGACCCTCCAAACCGGGATTGTTACTCCTATGTATCGCCCTCTTGGTAATCTCCGTCTTCTCGCTGCAGCTCTCGCCGTACTGCTGATCCCCACCACCCAACTCTCCGCCCAGGCCGTGGCGAAGAAGCCGGTGGTCAAGGCGGCCCCCGCCGCCGTGGCCGCTGCACCCAAGGTGCAGACCGGGCCGGGGGGATGGATCAAGGAGTTCGGCACGATGTGGACCTTCGATGCCCCGCCGCTGGAGTACTGGAAGGGGCGCTATGGCTTCGAGCCGAGCAAGGAATGGCTTGAGCATGTCCGGCTTTCGAGCGTCAGGATTCCGGGATGCTCCGCGTCGTTCGTGTCCGACCAGGGCTTGGTGATGACCAATCATCACTGTGCCCGTGGCTGCATCACCGCGTCCTCGCCGAGCGATACGAGCTACCAGGAGGCGGGCTTCGTTTCCCCGGGCATGACGGGGGAGAAGAAGTGCAACGGTTCGTACGCCGACCAGCTCCTCTCGATGGACGATGTGACGGCAAAGGTGCGCGCGGCGATGACGGCGACGGTGATCGCCAAGCAGGTCGAGCAGCGCGACAAGGCCATCGAACAGATCCAGACTGCCTGCCAGAATGCCCCGGGGATCATCTGCCAGGTGGTGACGTTCTACCAGGGCGGCAAGTACTCGCTCTACAAGTACCGCCGGTATTCGGATGTCCGCCTGGTGATGGCGCCGGAAGAAGGAACGTCCTTCTTCGGCGGCGACCCGGACAACTTCACCTATCCGCGCTACGATCTCGACCTCACGCTGCTGCGCGTCTATGAGAACGGCCAGCCGCTGAAGCCCGAGCATTACCTGAAGTGGAGCGCCAACGGTGCGAAGGACGGCGAGCTCACCTTCGTCGTCGGCAACCCGGGCAGCACGGGTCGGCTGCTCACGATGGCGCAGATGGA
>JANYAG010000281.1 GCA_025361465.1 Gemmatimonadota bacterium | reverse complement strand
CCGACCGCTACCGCATCGAGCGCGAGCTCGGCCAGGGCGGGATGGCGACCGTCTACCTCGCCCACGACCTCCGCCACGACCGGAAGATCGCCATCAAGGTCCTCCGCCCCGAGCTCGCGGCGGTGATCGGCGCCGAGCGGTTCCTGAGCGAGATCAGGACCACCGCCAACCTGCAGCACCCGCACATCCTGCCGCTGCTGGACTCGGGTGATGCCGACGGGCTCCTCTACTACGTGATGCCCTACGTCACCGGGGAGACGCTGCGTACCCGGCTCGAGCGCGAGCGCCAGCTGCCGGTCAACGACGCCGTGCTGATTGCCCGGGAAGTGGCCGATGCGCTCGGCGCCGCGCATGCCGTCGGGATCATCCATCGCGACATCAAGCCGGAGAACATCCTGCTGCAGGGCGGTCACGCGCTGGTGGCCGATTTCGGCATTGCGCTCGCCGTGCAGAGCGCGGGTGGCGAACGAATGACGCAGACCGGCCTCTCGCTCGGCACGCCGCAGTACATGTCGCCGGAGCAGGCGATGGGCGAGAAGCAGATCGACGCGCGCAGCGACATCTACGCGCTCGGCACCGTGACGTACGAGATGTTGGTGGGTGAGGCGCCGTTCACGGGACCAAGCGTGCAGGCGATCGTGGCGCGCCTGATCACCGAGGAGCCGCGGGCGATTTCGTCGCAACGAAAGGCAGTACCCGAGCACATCGAGGCGGTGGTGCTGCGCGCGCTCGAGAAGCTGCCGGCTGATCGTTTCGCGACCGCGGCCGCATTCGTCGCGGCGCTGGTGGATCCGGGTGCGGCCGCGGGATACACCGCCCGCGCCACCACAGCGAGGGTCGCGACCTCGTCGCGGATGTCGCGGCGTTCCATCGCGGCGGCGTTTGCGCTGGTGATCGGCGGAGCAATCCTCGGCGTGCTCGCCACGCGGGGAACCCGCACGGATCCTTCGCGTGACGGCGCCTTCACGGTGACGTCGCTGCTCCCCCCGCAGGGAGGGACGTTCGCCGAGCAGCGATCGCTGGCCCTGTCGCCGGACGGCCGACGACTGGCGTTCGTCTTTGCCGCCGTGAACGGCTCACGAAGCCTCTGGATACGCGGCGTGGATCGGCTCGACGCCGAGGCCGTGGCCGGATCCGCGGGCGCCGATGCCCCGTTCTGGTCCCCTGATGGGCGGTCGCTGGGCTTCTTCGCCGGTGGATACCTGCTCGTAACGGATGCCACGGGCCAGTTGCGGCGCCTCTGTCCGGTAGCGGGCGCGACCGGCGGATCGTGGAGCACGACGGGGTTGATCCTCTTCAGCGACGGCGGCGGCATTTCGACGGTGCCCGCTGGCGGTGGCACCTGCCAACGGATTGTTCCACGCGGGTCGGGCCCGCGACTGAAGGCACTCTTCCTTCCCGACGGGAAGCGGATGCTGATGTCGCGCGGCAGATTCGCCGACATGGTGGCCGCAACGCTCGACGGCAAGACCGTGGCAACGATCCCGATTCGCACTACTGAATTCGCGGTCGTGGCACCCGGCTACTTGCTCACCCAGAGCGAGACGGATGTTCGGGCCCTCGACGCCTACCGCCTGAATCTCGCATCAGTGACGATCGAAGGCCCGCTCGTGCGGGTGGCGAACGAAGTTCGATCCCAAGGCGGCATTCATTCCTTCAGCGTGTCGGCCAACGGAGTGGCGGCGTACTTGCCTGGTGGGCAGGATCGACCCTACCTGGTCTACGATGCCACCGGGGTGCTTCGCGACACCGTTCAAGTGGAAGGCACCTGGACGGTGGGGGTCAGGCCAGCGCGCGCCGGACCGGCAACGGTCGCGGTCGCCGGCAACACGGCCGGCATCTGGCTCTATGACCTCGACGCCAGTCGCGGCACTCGGGTCCTCGTCAACGATAGCAGCTTTCCGACCACCGGCTTCGCCTTCGGGACGACATACCCGGTCTTCAACAGCGGCGGCACGCACATGGCCTATGCCATGCGCGGGACCAACAAGTGCCGCATCGTGGATCGCGACCTGCGCACGAGCGTCGAACGCGTCATCGGCACCGCGATCACGTCGAATTCCACCGAGAACGGCTGTCTCTCTCCTGTGGACTGGTCAGCCGACGGACGATTCCTGCTGGTGCGACGGGACAGCACGCTGCGGATCATTCCCGTGGATGGCACGGCGGAGGTCGGCGCGATTGTCCGCCCGGGGCAAGT
>JANYAG010000284.1 GCA_025361465.1 Gemmatimonadota bacterium | reverse complement strand
TGGCAAGATGATGGACACCCTCGCCGGCGCCATGAGCACGGCGGAACTGGGGTTGTCGCTCGCCGAGATGATCCGACGCGACAAGATCCAGGCGATCACCTGCACCGGCGCCAACCTCGAGGAGGACATTTTCAACCTCGTGGCGCACGACTACTACGAACGGGTGCCCCACTACCGCGACTTGACGCCGCGGGATGAAAAGGACCTGCTCGACCGGCACATGAACCGCGTCACCGACACCTGCATCCCCGAGATGGAGGCGATGCGCCGGCTGGAAGGCGCGGTGCTCGATGAATGGGTCGCCGCCGACAAGGCGAAGGAACGCTACTTCCCGCACGAGTTCTTCTATCGTGTGCTGCGCAGCGGCAAGCTCAGGCAGTACTACCAGATCGACCCGAAGGATTCGTGGATGCTCGCGGCGTGCGAGAAGAACCTCCCCATCTGGGTTCCCGGCTGGGAGGACTCGACGCTCGGCAACATGTACTCCGGCCACGTCATCACCGGTGACGTCAAGAACGTCCACACCGTCCGCACCGGCATCGAGTACATGATCACGCTGGCCGAGTGGTACACCGCCAACGCCGACAGCAAGGGCATCGGCTTCTTCCAGATCGGGGGCGGGATCGCGGGCGACTTCCCGATCTGCGTCGTGCCGATGCTGCACCAGGACCTGCAGCGCGAACATGTCCCGGTCTGGGCGTACTTCTGCCAGATCTCCGATTCCACCACGTCCTATGGTTCCTACTCCGGCGCCGTCCCCAACGAGAAGATCACCTGGGGCAAGCTCGCGATCGACACGCCGAAGTACATCATCGAGAGCGACGCCAGCATCGTCGCGCCGCTGATGTTTGCGATGATCCTCGACCAATGAGCAACACACACGAGAAGGGAGAAGGAAGAAGGGAGAAGAGAGGCGCAATGCATCGCCCTTCTCTCTTCTCGCTTCTCTTCGCGCTCCTCGCAGGATGCGGACCGCGCACCGATGCGGTGAGCGCGACCGGCACCATCGAATACACCGAAACCGACATCACCCCCGATCTCGGCGGCCGGCTCGGTGCGTTGCGGGTGCACGAGGGCGATCGCGTCAAGGCAGGCGACACCCTCGCGATCCTGACGGCGGCGACCATGCCGGCCGACATGAAGCGGCAGGAAGCCGCCGCCATCGACGCCATGGCGCAACTCAAGGACATCCAGGCTGGCGCCCGACCAGAGGAAATCGCCCGGGCCGAGGCGGACGTCCGTCGCGCCGAATCGGAACTGGTGCTGTCCCAGGAGAATCGCCGACGCATCGAGCCGCTCGCCGCCAAGGGCACTCTGTCGGCCCAGCGTGGTGATGAAGTGCGCGCCGCCGAAGTCCAGGCCACCGAGCGCCTTGCAGTGTCCCGCGAGACGCTGCGCCAACTGCGCAATGGCCCGCGCACCGAGACCATCGCTGCCTCCCGCGCACGCGTCGGTCAGGCCGAGGCCGGACTCGCTTCGCTGAGAGCGCGCGCCGGCGAACTGGTGCTCCTGGCACCAACAGCTGGCCGAGTGCGGGGCACCTGGTTCGAGCCCGGCGAACAGGTCCCCGTCGGGCGTCCCGTGCTCACGCTGTCCGACGACACCCGACCATGGGTGCGCGTGTATGTCGGGCAGGCGGCCTTCGCGAAGCTCAGGCCCGGTGCGAAGGCCACGGCGCGACTCGATGTCGACGGAGCGACCATCACCGGACAGGTCGTGGCGATGAGCGACAAGGCCGAGTATACGCCCCGCGTGGCGCTGACGGAAAAGGAACGCGCCGACCTGACCTTCTGGGTCAAGGTGGCCCTCAACGATTCCACCGGGCGCGCCAAAGCCGGCCTTCCCGTGACTGTCACCTTTGAGGGACCCCTGCCGTGACAGCCCCTGCGCCGGCGCCCGACGTGGCCGTGCGCACCACGAAGCTCCGGAAGGTGTTTGGCGAGCTTGTCGCCGTTGATCACCTCGATCTCGAGATCCTCCGGGGCGAGGTCTTCGGTGTGCTCGGCCCCAACGGTTCCGGCAAGACCACCACCATTCGGATGCTGTGCGGACTGATGCGGCCCACCAGTGGCGACGCCACCGTGGTGGGGTGCGATATTCGCACCGAGTCCGAGCGGTTGCGGACCCGGATCGGCTATATGTCCCAGCGGTTCGGGCTCTACGGCGACCTTACGGTGCGCGAGAACTGCTCGTTCTATGCATCGCTCTACGGCCTCGCGCCGGACGAGCGCAAGACGCGGATCGACGAGTTGCTCGGTGACCTGGAGCTCTCGGCGCGCAGCAACGATCGCGCGTCGACGCTCAGTGGCGGGCTCAAGCAGCGGGTGGCGCTCGCATGCGCCATCGCGCATCGCCCGCCCCTCCTCTTCCTCGACGAGCCGACTGCCGGCGTCGATCCCGCCGCGCGGCGGCAATTCTGGAAGATCATCTACGACCTGGCCGCCAAGGGCACCACGATCGTCGTCACCACGCACTACATGGATGAGGCCGCCAAACTCAAGCGCCTCGCCTTCCTCTCCCGCGGGCACCTGATCGCGGTTGGCACCCCCGAGATGGTCACCGCGCAATTCGGCTTGCCGACCATCGAGGATGTCTTCGTCGAGCTGCAGCGGCGCGACGAGGCGGCCGCATGAACGCGCTGATGCGGTTCTTTTCTGCGATCCGCACCTCGTTGCTCTGGCCGATGGTGCGCAAGGAGTTCATCCAGCTGCGCCGCGATCCGGGCACGCTGGGCATGATTCTCGGCATACCCGCGATGCAGCTGCTGCTGTTCGGTTTCGCCGTGCGCACCGAGGTGCGCCACCTGGCCACCGTGGTGCTGGACGAGTCACGCACTCCGGAGAGCCGGCTCCTGATCGAGACGATCGTCCAGACCCAGAACTTCGACCTCGTGGGTCACGTCACCGATCGCGCGGCCATCGAGCACGCCATCAACGGCGGCGAGGTGCGGGCGGCCTTGATCATCCCACCGGACTTTTCGCGTCAGCTCAAGCGCGGCGAACCGGGCAGCGCCCAGATCATCGTCGATGCCGCCAACCCGCTGGCGTCGAGCGCGGCGATCAGCGGCGCAGCGCTGGTTGCCACCATCCTGCCCTCTCGGCTGGGCGTCGGGCCCTCGGCCACCGGTCCGCCGCTCGACCTCAGGGTACGGCCATGGTACAACCCGTCGGGCGAAAGCACGACGTTCGTGATTCCCGGCCTGGTCGCCGTGATGCTCATGATGACGTTCGTCGTCATCATGGCCGGGGCGATCGTTCGCGAGCGCGAGGTCGGCACACTGGAGCAGCTGGTCGTGACGCCGATCAGCAAGTGGGCACTCCTGCTCGGCAAGGTGGTGCCGTTCGTGATCATCGCCTACCTGCAGATGACCAACGTCCTCCTGCTCGGCTGGCTGGTGTTCGGTGTGCCGGTGCGGGGATCCATCCTCCTGCTCTATGCCCTGGCGGGGGTTTTCATCCTCGCGGTCCTCGGCATCGGACTGATGATCTCGACCTTTGCCAAGTCACAGGCCGCGGCCCAGCAACTGGCCATCGGCCTGATCATGCCGTCCATCCTCCTCTCCGGCTTCCTCTTCCCGCGCGAGGCGATGCCGGCCGTGGCGCAGTGGATCGGCAACCTGCTGCCGATCACGTATTTCCTCGAGATTGTGCGCGGGATCCTGCTGAAGGGAACCGGAATGAACGAACTCTGGCGTCCCACCCTCCTCCTGCTGGCGTTCGCGGTGGTGACCCTGGCGATCGCGGTCAGGAGGTTTGCGAAAACCGTCGAGTAGGACGGTTCAGCCGCCGCCGACCGGCGGCTTGGGCGGCCGGGGCACCGCGCTCGAGTCGAGCCGTCGGATTTGTTCCATATTCCGCTGAAAGTTCGGTGGCGGGCGATCGTTCGCCCCCCCCGCACCGGTCGCCCGGCCGATGTTCTGCGGCCAAGGGGTGCCGATCGGCAGGGTGCGGAGGTATTCGAGCATCCGCGAGGCGTCGCGGATAGTGCCGCGGAACGAATTGACCGAGGTCGGTTGCTTCACGCCCGGACTCACGATGTTCTGCGCACCGTAGGCCGACCCGCTCGTCGCGTTACGAATGGTGAACTGCAGGTAGGACGAGTCGCGGTCATCCTTCTGAACGCCGACAAAGACCACCATGTCCGCCGAATCGAAGCCGAAGAACGGGGTCCCGCGACCACCGCGACCGCTCCGCGAATCCACCCCGCGCATCGTGTCGGGCGTGACGACGGTCCAGTTGCCAAACCGGCTCAGCCGCTGGTTCAGTTCGACCACCGCCGAATCACTGAGGGCACGCGTTGCCGAGTCGCCCCGGCGTCGGCCGGTATTGATAACCAGGACCCGCTTGGCCGCCTGTGGTGTGCCGCCGGCCGCACCAATCGCAGCCCCGGTCGCACTGGTCGCCGCAGACGGGGGTGGCGGCGTGCCGCGGAACCCAGGCCCCTGCTCGCGGCGCATCCGTTCGAACTGGACCCGGATCAAGGAGTCCGTGAGCGCCAGCTGCCGGTCGAGCGCGACCGTGTCAACACCGGGAGCGGTCCTGGTGTCGCGCTTGAGGCTGGCCTTGGAATCGAGTTGTGCCAGCTGATCACGCATTGCCTGGGCAATTCGCAACGAATCGGCATGGGTGAGCGACTTGGATGGCGGCAAGGCCATGGCGCCGGCGTCACCGGTGTCCAGACCCACAACCACGGGAGGGAGCTGTGTGCTCGTGACCGGCCTGCTGGTCGTGTACCAGACGCCACCCACCACCATCGCGACCACGGCAAACGCCGCGACCGCCAACGGCCAATGCGGTGCCGGCGGCGGCACGATGATGCCGGTGCCGCCCCGATGCACATCAGCGGCAATCGCGCCGGAGATCTTGTCCAGTTCGGTGAGCACGGCACGCGCATCGGCCGGACGATCCTGCGGTGACTTGGCAAGACAGTGTTGCACCAGCGCCGAGAAGGCCGGTGGCACGTCGGGTCGCATCTTGTGGAGCGGTTCGGGAATGCGGGTGAGCTGCGCCGTCATGGTTGCAGTTGGCGATGGCGCAGAAAACGGACTCTCGCCCGTAAGCAGTTCGTACGCGAGCAGTCCTACCGCATAGATATCCATGCGATGATCGGCGGCCGGATCGGCGGCGAGCTGTTCGGGGGCCATGTAGGCCGGGGTGCCGATGGCCATGCCGGACGTGGTGTGACCCGCCGGCCCCATGGCGGGCAACGCCGCACTCAAGGCCTTGGCGACGCCAAAGTCGGTGACCAGGGCGTGATTGCCATCAGTCAGGATGTTGCCCGGCTTGATGTCGCGGTGGATCACTCCGCGCGAATGGGCGTACGCCAGTGCTTCCGCCACGTCGTGCAGCAGCTTGACCACTTCGGTGACCGGCAGGGCCCCCTTGCGTTCGATCGTCGTCCGCAACGACTCGCCCGCGATGTAGGGCATCGTGAACCAGAGCAGCTCGCCGTGTTCACCGGCGTGGAGCAGCGGCACGATATACGGGTGCGACAGCCGCGCGGCCATCTGGACCTCGCGGCGAAACCGGTCACGATTCACCCCGGCGGCCAGGTCGGGCGGCAGGACCTTGATCACCACCTCACGCCCAAGCGCGTGTTCCTTGGCCACGAAGACGCGGCTCATGCCGCCCCCCGTGAGCTCCCGCTCGATGGTGTAGGCGTCACCCAACGCGTCCTTCAGCTCGTCCAGAAGCTTGTCGGTCACCAGTCCTGCCGGTTCAGGGTCATGTGAGGTCCCCGAGAATATACGGTTTGACCCGGTCCAAAGATGAAACGTTGCCGCGGTTTGGCAGACCTGAGTGTATCCCCTGAGTAGATGCCACCGGCATCCCGGCCGTCGCAGCAACGATTCCATCGCACCGTCCCGGAACGAAGTGGCGGGGCATTCCACCAGAGCAGCACCCCGATTGAACCGGGTAAGACGTTTCGTGGTATGCGGTTACCGATCCATGTCGTGAACGATCGGCGTCGCTGGACTCGGCGCCCGCGCGCCGCATCAGGGATCGGCTGCCCTGTGCAGTGATTGGCGCACAGCTCGTCGTCACAGGGTGAGGTCGAGTGGTAAATTTGGGCTACGCCGTCACCAGACCCCTACCGAACAGGGCCCTTGATGCATTGGTACCGTTCCAGTCTTCTCCTGGCCGCGCTTTCCGTTGCGGCCTGCGGTGGCAGCCCGACCACGGTCACACCGCCTCCGCCGCCGCCGACGCCCACGGTGGATCACGTCGTGATCGACAACGGGAATTTCATCCTGAGCGTGGCGGAGACCCGCCAGCTCCAGGTTCGTCCCCTCACCGCCACCGGGGAATTGGTCAGCACCGCGATCGTGACCTACGCCACATCTGCGGCAGCGATCGCCACCGTCAGTTCCGGTGGCGTGCTCACCGCCGTTGCGCCGGGTACCGCCACCATTTCGGCGACCTCCGCGGGCAAGACCGCGACTGTGACGGTGACGGTCCGGTTGATTCCCATTGCTTCGATCAGTGTCAGCCTGCAGCGGCAGTCGATCAAGACCAACGACACCACGAGAATCGTCGCGACCTTGCGCGATGCGAGCAATGCGATCCTGACCGGGCGTACCGTGACCTGGCAAACAGGAGATTCCTCCATCGTGCTCGTCGGAACGACAGGAATTCTCTTCGGATTGCGGCCCGGTGGTCCCGTGACGATCACCGGAAGCGTCGATGGTTTGACTGCCTCGGTGACGATCCTGGTGACCCCGGCGCTCGTGGGTTCGGTACACGTCATTCCCGATACGACCGTCGTCGCCCCCGACTCTTCGAAACAGTTCCGGGTCGAGGTGACTGACGAATTCGGGGGCACGGTCGACACCCCTCAAGTCGCCTGGGCGTCGACCGCCGCCCAGATTGCCAGGGTATCGTCGACCGGCGTCGTGACCGGCGTGCAGCTCGGTGACGCACTGATTCTCGCGACCGTCGGCGGAGTGACCGGACAGTCCGTGGTCCGTGTCGGCGTGCCGGAAGTGGCGAAATACCATATCGCCGTCGACAACAACCTGCGATACGCAGTGACGATTACGGAGAACGGCGTTGGCATCGCGCTGGCTGCACCGAACTCGATCACCACGATCGACCGGCCACTCACCCCCCATGCCGTGCTCGGCTGGATCCTGATGCGGCCGGGTGGCCGCGGCGAGAATATGAGCGGGGCGCTCCCGGACATCGTCAATCCCGTCGGCACGATTCCGATGACCGTCACCAACGTGCTCGCGGACGGTCGGGTCTACTTCACCCCGGTGCTCCGCAGCTTCAACGGCGGAAAGAATCCGATCAACTTCCCAGTCCGGGAGACGGCCTCGGCCTGCCTCTGCGCCGTGTCGGCAGAGGACTCCTTCTCTCGGGACTATGGCTACTGGTTGCTCGTCCCGACGTCGGTGATCGAGTTCTTCGGGACCCTCGACGGCAACATGACGGGGCCAAAGATCGTGGTGCCCATCCTCGCCGCGGACGTCGACCCGCTCACTGGCGTCTGGCGTTACAACTTGCTGATCACGCCCTGAGCTCCGCGCCCAAGACGCCGCGCCCCCGTCACCGATGGTCGATGACGGGGGCGCTGGTGTAGTAACCTGTTCCAGCGGCAGTTACTTCTCTTGCCACCCGTTGAGGCGCGCCAGGAGGTTGGCGACGACAATCACCGCGACGATGGTGCCGAGAAAAGCGACGATGTAGCCGAACGGGGGCAGTTGGCTGGTCATGCTCACGGCTCCTGGAAGGGCACCAGACTGGTCATTGGTGGGCGCGAATACTAATGGTGGACCGGCAGGGGGTGAAACTCTGCCAACCGCCCCTTGTCGAGCAGGGCCCAGCAACAGAGCGCGACGTGCGTCTCGTGTCCCGCGATCAACCGCCGCACGGTGGCTGGGCGCATCCCCTTGAAAACCACCCGGGCAACGCGAACAACTCCGGCATCGCCCTCCGGCCAGATCCGCGGATGGCCGAAGCCGAAGATCGCCACCATGTGCGCGCTCCAGCGGCCCAGTCCGCGCATCGTCATGATCTGCGCGACCAGCGCGTCGGCCTCGAGGTCGCGCCACTGTTCGCGGGGATCACCGTGCTCGGCCACGTAGCGGCCCCAATGCGCCACCGCTTTCCGTTTCGCTCGGGAGAGTCCATGACTTGGCAAGGCATCCTCCGGCGTGCGCACCGCCCACGCCACCACGCCATCCATGTCGCCATGCGCCTCGAGCAGCCGAGCCATGATCGTCCGGGCGGCCTGAACCGACACCAGTTGTCCCACGATGGTCCGGACCACCAGGTGCGTCAGCGGCCGCTCGTCGGGGATGACACGTTCGAGCGGATGGGCCAGTGCGCAGAGTCGGGCCAGCCGCGCATGCCGTGCGGCGAGTTCGCGCGCAACGGCC
>JANYAG010000280.1 GCA_025361465.1 Gemmatimonadota bacterium | reverse complement strand
CTCAGGTACCCGAGTTAGGCGAAATGACCGCGCCAATCCCCGCAACGCCCCTCATCGTTCCACATGCCCCGCCAATTCTGCGTCTATATCCTCGCCAACTGGCGCAAGACGATCTACCTCGGTGTGACCAGCAATCTCACGCGTCGCCTCGCCCAACATCTCGATGGAAGCGGCAGTAGGTTCGCCACCGAACGCCATCTTCGACGGCTGGTTCATGTTGAGGTCTTCGGCCGACCGGATGAGGCGATCGCGCGTGAGAAGCAGCTGAAGGGCTGGAGGCGGGCAAGGAAGGTCGCGTTGATTGAGGCCGCGAATCCGGGGTGGCGGGACTTGATGGGACAATGGGGTTGGCGGAGGCAGCTTGACTCAGAACGGACGTCGCCCTGAGCGAAGCGCATGTACTTCGCTGCGCTCAGGACGACTCCGCACCGAAGTCGCCCTGAACGAAGTGAAGGGCATGCGTGGTGTGGCGGCGCAAGCGTTCTGCGGGGAGGAAAGACGCCTCTCCTTCGCTTCGCTCAGGAGGACGATTTGCAGGGAGTCGCCCTGAGCAACGCGAAGGGCATGCGTGGTCGGGCGGCGCAGAACCCTGGCTCAAGGCTAGGACGCATGTCCTCCGCTGCGCTCAGGACGACCCGGTTTCAGGAGCCACCCCACCCCAAACCCCACCACCGCCGCAGCCAACTCATCCACCGAGACGGGCAGGGAAGTGACCGTCCCTGCCGCAACGAAGACCGCGACGCTCGTGACCAGGAGGAGGACGGAGAACCCCCGACCCACGAGGCCGCTGGTCCACCCAAGCAGCGCAAACCATGTCGCGATCCAGAGCGCCGTCCACCACGGGGCCGACTGGCTGATGACAGTCACGAAGGGATGCACCCACACCCAACCCAGTCCGATCGACAGGGCCAGTGACTGATGAGTTGCACGTTCGGGCGCATTGGCCGGGGCGCTGGTCATCTCGAAGGAAGTGGCGTGCCGACGCCACGAGAAGTGCCATGGCTTGCCCACCGGAATATCGAGCGCGTTGGCAAAGTGCCAATCCGGCGTCCGCAGCAGCCATCGGTTCGCG
The DNA here is from genome assembly GCA_025361465.1 of Gemmatimonadota bacterium. Classification (GTDB taxonomy): domain Bacteria; phylum Gemmatimonadota; class Gemmatimonadetes; order Gemmatimonadales; family GWC2-71-9; genus Palsa-1233. The sequence goes on along the minus strand of JANYAG010000280.1, from coordinate 3,894 downwards.
GCGAGCGGAACTTCGACGTTGATGTCCTGCCCGCGCTGGCTCGCCCTGAGGAAGACGCGAGGTGTGGCATCAACCAGTCGCACGATTGAAGCATTCCGTCTGGGAGGTACGGCGCTGGCGCGCGTCAATACGACGGCGAGATCGAGTGTGTCATCGGCCGCGGGGAGGCGGGCCATCGGCTCCATCGTCACCGCGATGCCGTCCAGCTCGACCTGCTGGATGCTGCCCGCGAACGGTTCGGACGAGCTGCCGGCGCGGGAGAAGCGGCCAACCCACGGGACCGGGCCGTTGAGGACAGGACGCATCCCGAAGCCGGTGCCGAGCCAGACCAGGCCCTGACAGGTGAACACCACCAGCGCGGTTGTCCGGGCACGCCTCGGCGCAGTGCCCAGCGACTGCCACCATGCCGCCAGCGGCCAGCCGAGCATTGCACCGAGGGTGTTTGCCATGACATCGCCCAGCGTGGCGTCACGGCCGATGAGGAAGTTGCCCTGGATGAACTCGATCGACAGCGTCAGGCCGAAGGCGCAGAGCAGCAGCCGACCAAACGGCCAGCGGAGCGCACGCGCCACCACACCGAACGGAGTGAAAAGGAGGAGGTTCAGCGCGAAATCGGTGGTACCACCTTGGCCGCAGAGAACGCAGTTCCATGGCGTTGCCATGGCGATTTCGCGCAGGACCGGGTTGGAGCGGAGGGTGAGCCAGCCAACGACCACCAGCCAGGCGACGCCACTTGCGAGCTCTCGTTTCCCGTGCGATGGTCTGCCCCCCATTCGTCAACTGCCCCCTGATTGAGCCCGCGGAGAGGTGATCCTGGTCAGCCGAACTGCAACTCCGAGCAATAGCCGCCGATACTAGCTGACAAGAAAACAGACGGTAATCACCAGCGTGAGAAATGGCCTCTCCAGATTTGAAACTCGTAACGTGTTGTGTAACAACGTATTAGCAAAACTACATTCGAGGAACCTTGGGCTGGTCCGGCTATTGCCCACTACACAGAATCATGACAGCACAACTTCGATGGGCCCGCGTTCTCCACACCTCACGCCGACTGGCGCTGCTCGCGCTGGCCGGGGTAGTGACCGGCTGTGCCAGCGGGACATCGGTCACCGGGCCTGTCACGCCACCGCCATCGACCGCGGTCACGCCTGGGTGGTTGACGGTGCAGCTCGACTCCCCCCGGTCCGATGACGGGGCGCTGCAGCTTCTCGTTACCGGTCCCGGTCTCGACAGCGTCAGGGTGGTCGGCTACGATGGCTACGCCGCCGTCGTGAGCGGTGAAGCCAATCTCCTGATCACCGGCTCGATCAGCAACGGCACTGTGGCCCAAGTCAGGATTCCCGACCTCGCGCGCTCCTCCGAGTACCGCGCCACCATCGTCGCCGCCGCTGCGCGCGCGACCTACGGGCTGCAGGACCTCACCGGCTACCGGGCGCTGCTGGTTCGTTAGCGCTTGGGCAGCACCAGGTCGGCGATCAGCGGCAGGTGGTCCGATCCGACATCCCTTCCAACGAAGCTCCGAATCGGCACCACATCCTCGCTGCTCAGGATGTGGTCGATGCGCACGCCGACCAGCCGGGTGTGCTTGGTATATCCGGTGCCGAAGCCGCTTTGCGAGAAGGCGTTGCGGTAGCCACTCCAGTGGCGCCGGTAGATGGCACTCTCGATCGGCAGGTTGAAATCGCCCGCGATGATCGTTGGTAGCGATGGTGCGACCTTCATCCAGCCTGTTGCAAGGCCGGATTCCTTCTCCCGTTGATGAGCATTCGTGCGGGTTATCGGCCCCAGCTTCGGAATTTCTGATAGATCGAAATACATGTCGAGGGCGTTGCGTGGCGTTGCCAGGTGTACCAGACCGAGCCTGATCGGGCCTGCGGGAGTCGCCACGATGGCCCTGACGATCGCTCCGGAACCGCCCTCCTTCCAGATGTCTCCTTGCGGGTCGCGTTCGTTCCACTCGAGGATCGCTCCCCGGCTGATCAGGCAGAGTGGTGTGATGGCGCTGTGAAAGTGGTACCCTGTCAGTACCGCCAGTGCTTCGTGGAGCTTCGGGCCACATTCGGCGATCACGACGATGGCGGGACGATATTCTTGGATCACAGCGAGCACGCGCGCGAGGTCACTGGAGGTGCCGTCCGCGTTCAACTCCATCACCCGGATGGTGGGTCGCCCTTCCGTCAGGCGCCGCCCAAGTCCCAGGCGGAAATCGAACAATCCAAAGAGCACCACCGCCGCCCCGGCGAGCGCCAGGAGCACGGCGCGCCGTGGTACCACGATCACCGCAGGGAGGATCCCCAGCAGCGCCAGTGCGGGGAACCAGCGCGGGCCGTAGAGAAACGGCAGCGCCCACCAGATCCGGTCGCCCAGCCCGGCGATCACCAGCCAGCCGGCGAGCAGTGCCGCGAGCGAGCACCAGGCGAGCCCCATCGTCGTCCGCGCGAGGCGCTGGTTCACTGGCGCTTCGTTGGCCACCAGACCAATCCTGCCAGGAAGCCGCAGCCCCAGGCGCAATGGATGATGGCGAAGACGATCGGCAGCAGGGGGAAGAGCGAGACCCCGTGCTCTGCCGCGAGCATGGCACTCGTGACCAGCGAAGCCGCGAGATAGAGTCCCAGGTGAATTGCCCCGATCCAGCCGAAATGGGCCACAAGTATCGGTGTGGCCAGGATGGAGAGGACGAACGCAGGCGGCACCAGTTGCCGCCAGCGCACGGAGCCCGGATGTTCTAGCAGGGTGCGCACTTTCCAGAATCCGTAGCGCGTGTATTGTCTGGCCAGCTTCCAGAGTGAGCCGCGGACGAAGTAGGTCGAGCGGATGGTGGGCGAGAGGTAGACTTCGCCACCGGCGGCGCGCAGCCGTACGTTCATTTCGTAATCTTCGTTCACCGCCCAGTCAGTGCGCATCCCGCCGAGCTTGCGGAGCGTCTCGGTGCGCCAGGCGCCGAGGTACACTGTGTCGGTGAAGCCGGGTTCTGTCGCGTGGCGGTACCTGGCGTCGCCTGCGGCAAATCGTGACGACACCGCCGCCGCGATGGCCTGGCCAACCAGATTCTTCCCGGTGGAGCGCTGCACTCCACCGACATTCTCCGCCCCGGTCGATTCGAGCAGGCGAATTGACTCGCTGAGGTAGTCGTCAGCATACAGCGAGTGCGCGTCGAGGCGCACCACGTAGCGACCGCGGGCCGCCGCGAGGCCGCGATTGAAGGCCGCAGCCTGGACCAGCTGCGGGTTGGGCAATAGCCGCACGCGGGAATCGGCCGCGGCAATGGCCTGCACTCTGGCGGCGGAATCATCGGTGCTCTCACCATCAAGCACGAGGATCTCCAGCGATTCCCCGTCGGGCAGTCGTGACGCGCGGACAGTCGCAAGACATGCCTCGATATGCGCCGATTCATTCCGCATCGGGATTACGACTGTGATGGTGGGGGGCGAATCGGTGGTGACGGGCAAGAAGAGCTGCCTCCATCGGTTTACGGGAGTGACAGGCCTCCAAGAAGCCCCCGGCCCGGGGCTCGGAACAAGGGGGCCGTCCAAGTGGCATGGGCCAGCAAGGGCCTTTCAGGGGGGGTAATTCAACACCGCATGAGCCGGTGTCATGAGCCAGTCAGCTGCCTGGGAAGCGCTGTCAAATTAATTGACAATGGACACCAGAACTAGGCCCAAATGGCTGATCCTGAGCCATCCGCGCCGTGGTGCCATGTGGTCCCTTTTGTGCCACTCCAAAGAGTGGAATCGGCCAAATCTCTGCTGGCTTTGGCGTCTCGGTCGATACTGTCCTATCGGTCCAGTTTGCTTGGTGGTCTTCGGTCCGGGAGTGCTTCACCATGCTGCACCGCGCGATCAGTTCGACATTCCGATCCGCCCTCCTGAGCGCGCTGTTTCTGGCGCTCTGGGG
>JANYAG010000212.1 GCA_025361465.1 Gemmatimonadota bacterium | reverse complement strand
CTCGGCACGCCGCCCGAGACCGTGATCGCGCCAGATGGCGTGCGCGTGACCGGGCCCGGACTCTCGCTGCGGGCGCGGGGGCCATTGGTCATCGGGTGGAGTCTGGCGCGCGACACGAAGAATCCCGGCGTCACCTGGCTGCAGGGGCTGGCCTTCATTGACGCGCTGGAGGGGATCACCGACGTCGGTGCGTTCCGGCGACCGTTTGCCGAGATGTATCCGGGCGAGCCGGCGAAGGTGGACTACGACATCGAAGTCGTGCGACTCAAGTCCGGTTCGTGATCGCCGCCAGCTTCTGGGTCAACTCCACCAGCGCCGCCTCATTGAACACGCCCGCAGCACGCCAGTGAATGGTGCCGGCCCGATCGACCAGGACGACGGTGATGTGGTCTTCGGTCGTGATGGCAAGCGCCTTCTTGAACGGTGTCTTGTTGATGTAGAGTGTGATCGTGGCCGCCCGGACCGTGGAATCGGGGATCCCGCCGCGCATGCCGCCGTCGATCACTCCGCGCATGATGGTGAGACTGCGCGGCAGCACCGGCAGCTCATAGACGCGCAGCCCACGATAGTCGGCCGTCAAGGGCCGCAGGTGCGGCATCCAGGTGTCGACATCCTCCTGCTGCTTCCGCTTGAAGGCGATCACCACGATGTTGAGTTCGCCTTCGAAGTCGGCGGGTAGCGAGAACTTGTGCCGGGCGAGGCTGCTGCCGTTGACCTGGGGGAAGACGGGAATGGTGTCACTCGCCTGGATGGAAGTCGCGATGGATGGAGCGGGCGGAAGTACGGTCAAGAAAGCCAGGTACCAGCCACCAAACACGAGACGCTCCGGTCAGGACGACACGAAAGCTAGTGGAGCCGTGCCCAGTCTTCCGGCGTGTCGACGTCTTGGAGTGCGGCGAGCGGCCAGGTCACCAGCGCCGCTTCGGCGCGATGGCGTTGCACAACCTGTTTCCCGGCTCCCTCCCCATGCCAGGCGAGCAACTCCGGGATCAGTGCCCGTCGGAAGAGCAGGGGCGGGGCAATGGCCTCGCCGTACTGTGAGACCACCAGGGGGGCCTCGGTCGTGCGAGCCGTCTCAAGCAGGGTTCGCAGCATCGCTTCGGTGACATGGACCATATCGGCCAGGACGACGACGACCGCGCTGATATCCTCGCCGAGCTGCCCGAGCCCGACGTGCAGCGAAGTGGTCGTCGGGCCGGTGAATGCAGGATTCTCGACGCAGGTGCATTCCACGCCGTCGAGTGCCGCGCGCACCTGCTCAGCCTCGTTGCCGATCACGACGATCACGGGCGAACATCCGGCCGCCAGGGCGCGTCGTGCGGCCCGTCGCACCAACGGCTCGCCGTCGAGGGTGAGGAGCATCTTGTTGCGTCCCATGCGCCGCGAGGCCCCGGCGGCCAGCACGATGGCGCCGATCCGCATCCGGTCAGTCGCTGGTGGCGTGAATGGGGACGCGTCGCTCGCGCAGGGAACGGGCGCCCCTTCCCGAGCGGAACGCCATGATCTCCGCCAGCACCGAGAGCGCGACCTGCTCGGCGCCGTCGGTGCCGATGTCGAGCCCGACCGGGCCGTGGATGCGGGTATCCTCGCTCGCGCCAGCCCCGATGGACGCCATGATTCGCTCGGTGCGCTGCCGGGGACCCAGCATGCCGATGTACGCGGCTCGGGTGGGGATGATGGCGCCGAGGTATGCCGTGTCGTGGGCAAAGTGGTGCATCATGATGATGACGTAACAGTTTTCATCGATTGTGATGCGCGGAGTCAGGACGGTGGCGTCGCCCCTGACGAGACGTGCGCCTGGGAAGCGTTCCGGCAGCAGAAGGCCGGGACGGTGGTCCACGACCGACACCCGGAAACCCAGGTCGAGCGCGAAGCGGACGAGAGGCTGGGCGTCGTCGCCGGCGCTGACCACCACGAGCTGGGGCGGCGGAAAGAAGATGTCGAAGAAGACACTGCGCCCGGCGACCTCATGCAATCCTGACGCCGCCCCCCGGCCGATCCACTCTTGCACGACGGCCACGACCTGTCGGCCGAAGTCCGTGACAGTCAGCGCACCCTCCCCGCCGGCCACCGTGACCACGATCCGTTTCCGGCACTCGTTCGCCTCAGGGGAATCGATCACGGTGCAGACAGCGAACGGCGCATCAAGATCGAGCAGGGCTCGTTCGCGCTGCCGGGATTCGGTCACCGGTTCGATGAAGACGTCGACCTGCCCGTCGCAGCCGACACCAAGATCCCACGCGCTCACCTGGTCGGTGCCGGAGCAGTAGTTGCGCACTTCGGCGGTGCCGCTCGCGATGACCTGCTGTGCCACCTCGCGCACGTCCAGTTCGAGGCAGCCGCCGCTGACGTTGCCCGCGGTCGATCCGTCCGCCGCCACCAACAGCTTGGCGCCCTCGTGGCGGTAGGCCGATCCACGCACCTGCACCACGGTGGCGAGGGCCGCCGGAACGGATCCGTGCTGCCAGTCCGCCAGCCGGTCCAGGACGAGGCGGGACTCGAGATGGTGTTTCAGCTGCTCACCACCAATCCTTGCTTCACCAGCGGCAGTGACCGGTAGCGCTTGCCACACGCCGCGAAGATCGCGTTGCAGAGCGCGGGGGCAATCGGCGGCAGCGCCGGTTCGCCGAGGCCGGTCACGGGATTGTCGGAGGTCAGGAAGTGCACCTCGATCTCCGGCGGGGATTGCTTCATCCGCAACAAGTCATAGTTGTGGAAGTTGGACTCGACCACGCGACCCCGATTGATGGTGATCTCCTGCCCAAGCGCCGCGGAAATGCCGTCGAGCACCGACCCCTGCACCTGGCTGATGGCATTGCCGGGATTGATGATCTGGCGGCCGATATCGCCGGCGGCCCAGATCTTGTGGATCTTGAGGACGTTGCTGGCACTGACGCTCACCGCGACCACCTCGGCGAAATACCCGCCATGGGCGAAGTAGAACGCGACGCCCATGCCGGTGCCCTGGGGCAATTGGCGCTTGCCCCAGCCGGACTTTTCCGCCACGAGCTGCAGCACGCCGCGCATCCGCTCGGGGTTCATGCCCCGTCCACCACCGGTTCCGCTCGCGAGCAAGTCGAACCGGAACTGGACTGGGTCCTTGCCCGCGGCGACGGCGAGTTCGTCGATGAATGACTGCATCACGAAGCCGAGCGCGTTGCTGCCTGGCGCACGCCAGAAGCCGGTCGGCACGCCGAGCGGCATGGTCGATGTATCGAGCGCAAGATTGGGGACGTACCCGGCAGGGAACTCGCCGGCCGCCATGCCGGCGTTCGGCGCGAACTGCTGGCCTTCGCCATACGACACGAAGTGGTCCTTCCAGGCCACCAGCTTGCCGTTGGCGTCAACGCCGCCCTTGAGGTAGTGGAAGCCACCGGGCCGGTAGAAATCGTGCCGAATGTCGTCTTCGCGCGACCAGACCAGCTTGACCGGCTTGCCGACCTGGCGAGCGATCCAGGCTGCCTCGGTCATGAAATCGTTGAAGGCGCGCCGGCCGAAGCCACCCCCGCCGCGGACCACGTGGACAGTGATGTCGCCTTCGGGGATGCCGAGGGTGCGGGCCACCAGGGCCCGGCCCGATTGCGGACCCTGCGACGAGACCCACATCTCCAGCATTCCGTTCGCCCATGAGGCGGTGCAGTTCATCGGTTCCATGGCCGCGTGGGCCAGGAACGGATAGGAGTACGCTCCCTCGGCGACCTTCGCCGCGGCTTGGAGCGCCGCGTCCGCATCGCCGTCCTTGCGGAGCGAGCGCATCGGCGGCTGGGTCGCGAGTTCCTGCGCGCGCGCGGCAAACGTCCGGCTGCTCTGCGAGTTGGTGGGCCCCTCGTCCCAGGTCACGTCCAGTTTTTCGCGGGCGGTCTGCGCCTGCCACCAGTTGTCGGCGACGATCGCGACCCCGCTGACCAGGCCGCTGGGATTGTTGCCGCCTTCCACCAGGAACGCGTCGCGCACACCGGGCATCGCCTTGAGCTCGTCGAGGTTGGCCTTGACGGCCTTGCCGCCGAAGACGGGACATTTCTGGAACACCGCCGTGAGCATGCCCGGCAGCGTCACGTCAATGCCGAACAGCGGCTTGCCAACGACGATGTCGGCACAGTCGACGTTCTTCACCCTGGTGCCGATGATCTTGAAGTCCTTCGGGTCCTTCACCTTCACCGTCGTCGGGTCGGGCGGCGTCAGCGTCGCGGCCTTTGCCGTCAGCGCGCCGTAGCCGAGCTTGCGGCCGCTGCCCTTGTGGAAGACGGTGCCGGAGGCCGTGGTGCATTCCGACTCCGGGACGCCCCAGGTCTGCGCCGCGGCGGTGACGAAGAGCTGGCGCCCTGCGGCGCCCACTTTGCGGAGCGGTTCATAGTTGCTCGGGGTCGAACTGCTGCCGCCGACAAACTGGCTGCCGAACTTGGCCTGGTCGGTCGCCGCCTGCTCGACCCGGACGTTCTTCCAGTCGACGTCGAGTTCCTCGGCGATGATCATCGGGAACATCGTCTTGACGCCCTGTCCGATCTCGGGATTCTTGTTGATGATGGTGACGATGCCGTCGGTGCCAATCCGGATGAACGGATATGGCGAGTACTCCGCGGCCGCCGCGCCGGCCTCGGCGAGCAGCTCCCGGGTCGGTTCGAAGTAGGTGCTGAGCAGCAGCCCGCCACCGGCGACGGCGCCCACACGCAGAAAGCTGCGACGGTCCAGGGTCATGGGAGTCATGGCATCCTCCTACCGTTCGCCGCCCCGGCGTCCTGCCGGAGCTGGTGCATTGGTGGTCATCGTGGCGGCGAGGTGAATCGCCTCGCGGATGCGGACGTAGGTCGCGCAGCGGCAGAGGCAGTCGCTCATCGCGGCATCAATGTCGGCGTCGGTCGGCTTCGGCTTCTCGGCGAGGAGTGCCGCGGCCGTCATGATCTGTCCGGACTGGCAATAGCCGCACTGCGGCACGTCGACGTCCTGCCAGGCGCGCTGCACCGGGTGGGTACCGTTCGCCGACAGCCCCTCGATGGTGGTGATGTCGGCGCCGGCGACATCGGCCACCTTGGTCATGCACGAACGGGTCGCATGACCGTTGACGTGAACGGTGCAGGAGCCGCACTGCGAGACTCCGCAGCCGAACTTGGTGCCCTTGAGGTCGAGGACATCGCGGAGCACCCACAGCAGGGGCATGTCCGGGGGGACGTCCACCGCGATCGATTTTCCGTTGACTTTGAGCGTCAGAGGCATGGCGGAAGGACTCCGGTTGTGCGGTTCGCGCCGAGGGGGAGTTGCGAGGATTCCGGTCTGGTTTGGCCCGGCCGGCGACCCAATCACAATCATACACTCCTTGCCGGCAGCGGTGGACGGGCGATCCTTGAAGCGCAGGGAATGTCCACGTACTCTCCACCTTCCTCCCTTTCGACAGGTCATACCTGATGACGACCGCCACCAAGCACTCCTGGAACGATGTCCGCCTCGAACAGCTTTCCCCCCTGCTTTCGCGAAAGGTGCTGACCGGCGACCAGATGATGATTGCCCGGGTGCTCCTGAAGGACGGCTGCCTCGTGCCGGCGCATGAGCATCACAATGAACAGATCACCTACATCCTCGACGGATGCCTGCGGTTCTGGATCGGGGCGCATGCCGATGCCCCTGGCGATGAGTTCGTCGACGTCCATGCCGGGGAGGTGCTGCTGATTCCGGGAAATGTGCGTCACCGCGCGCTCGCCATCGGCGACACCGTGGATCTCGACGTCTTCAATCCCCCGCGCGCGGACTGGCTGAACGGCAGCGACAGCTACCTACGCGAGCAGAAGTAGGATGGACCTCGGACTGAAGGGTCGGATTGCGCTGGTCTGCGGCGCGAGTCGCGGGATCGGCTTTGCCGCGGCGGATGAACTCGCGCGCGAAGGTGCGTCCCTGGCGATCTGCTCCCGTGATGCGGGCTCCATGCAGCACGCCGTCACGCGCCTCGCTTCCCGCGGCGTGCCGGTGCTGCCGATCGTCGCCGATCTAGGCACGGTCGAGGGGATTGCCCATGCCAGGCTGGAGGTGATGGCGCGGTACGGCCGCGCCGATATCCTGATCACCAACACCGGGGGACCGCCGACGGGCCAGACGTTGGAGCATGACTGGGCCGCATGGACCCGTGCCTCGGAACTGCTGCTCCGGAGCGCCGTGGAGCTCTCCCGCGCGTTCGTGCCGGGCATGCGGGAGCGTCGCTGGGGCCGCGTGATCGGCATTACCTCCCTCGCGGTGAAGCAGCCGGTGGCGTCGCTGGTGCTCTCGAATGCGTTGCGCGCGGCGGTGACCGGTTTCTTCCGGACGCTTGCCAACGAGGTGGCGGCCGACGGCGTCACGGTCAACACGGTCCTCCCGGGGTATACGGAGACCGAGCGACTCGAGGCGCTCGCCGAGTCAACCACCAAGCGGACGGGGGCGACGCGCGAAGCGGTCTACAACGGCTGGAAGGCGGAAATCCCGATGGCGCGACTCGGTCGACCTGAGGAACTCGGCGCGGTGATCGCGTTTCTTGCCTCGGATCGCGCCGGATTCGTGACCGGCCAGGCGGTGCTGGTCGACGGCGGAGGAATCGGGTCGCTGTTATAGTTCCCGCGTCGGGCGCGATTGGCGTCCGTCGCATATTTCCCGAGAGGATGTTCCATGGCGAAGATCTCCGAAACCGGCTGGATCTGGCACGACGGCGAGTTCCTGAAGTGGGCCGACGCACAGGTGCACGTCCTCAGCCATTCGATGCAGTTCGGTTCGTCAGCGTTCGAGGGCATCCGCTGTTACAGCACGCCAGCCGGCCCGGCCATTTTCCGGCTCGAGGATCATCTTCGCCGGCTGATCAACTCGATCAAGATCTACCGGATGGAATCGCCGTACTCGCTGGATGACCTGGTGGCGGCGTGCTGTGAGGTGGTCGAGAAGAACGAAATGGATTCGTGCTACATCCGCCCGATGGTGCTGCGCGGTTACGGCGCCGCGGGGATGGTCCCGTACGATTCGCCCATCGAGGTCTACATCCCCTGCTGGCCCTGGGGCGCGTACCTCGGCGATGGCGCGCTCGAGAATGGCGTCGATGCCTGCATTTCCAGCTGGAATCGGGTCGCGCCCAACACCATTCCCGCGATGGCCAAGGTGGCCGGCAACTATCTCGGCGGGCAGCTGATCAAGATGGAAGCCCTCGCCAACGGCTATGCCGAGGGGATTGCGCTCGGGCCTGGCGGGATGATCAGCGAAGGGTCAGGGCAGAATGTCTTCATCGTGCAGGGCGGTGCCGTCTTCACGCCGCCGATCGACGGCACGATGCTCACCGGAATTACCCGCGACACCATGTTGACCCTGGCGCGCGAGTCCGGACTGCCGGTGATCGAGAAGCCGCTGGCGCGCGAGATGCTCTACGCGGCCGACGAGGTCTTCTTCACCGGGACCGCCGCCGAGGTCACTCCGGTGCGGAGCGTTGACCGGATCACGGTCGGCAATGGCAAGCCGGGGCCGATCACGCTGCAACTGCAGCGGCTGTTCCTTGATGTGGCCAAGGGTGTGGCCCCGGACACGCACGGCTGGCTCACCAACGTGCGCGCCGAACGGGCGAGCGCGGCACGCGGGTAGGTCGCCGCCGGCGCTACGGACGCCGCGGCGCGGGTTCGTCACCGACCACGGCGAGATAATCGCCAGCAGGACTGATGGCGATGCGGGTGATGTGCTGCAGACCGGGCTCGCTGAACGTGGCGAGCTCGATCCATTTCTCCTCGGCGCGCCGATAGAAGAGCAGCTGGTTGCCGCTGGCGGCGATCAGGTCGCCATCATCGGTCACGGCAAAGAAGTCGTCGCGGGCGGAGGGCAGCCTGGCGACGGCCTGATCGCGCGCGCCATCCAGGGCATGCACCCACCACCCGCTGGTATCGCGCTGGGCATAGTAGATCGCAGTGCCCTGCGTCGAACGGAGAATGGTGCGCCCGATGCGACTCGCCACGACGGTGGCGGTGCCGCTCTTCACGCTGGCGCGCTGCAGGGTCGCCGGCAATCCGGCGCTTCCCAACACATAGACGAAGACCGTCTCCGTATCGAGCCAGGCATGGTAGCCCACCGGCTTGATGGACTCGAGCACGGGCCCGATCGCCGTGCCATCCAGCGTGAATGACCAGAGCCGCTGAGTCGAATCGCGCTCGACCCGGATGACGGAGATTCCCTTGCCGTCGGGCATCCGCTGCGCGGAGTACTCGCTCTCCGGCGTCTTCGTCACCTGCGTCACCGTGCGGCCCGCCACGCTGTACTTGTAGATGTCGGTCTGGCCGTCCCGCTGGGAGGTGTAGTACATCGTGCCGCCGTCAGGAGAGAACGACGGCTGGTTGTCGTATCCGGGGCGATTGGTGACGTTCACCGCCGTGCCAACGCTGGGCGCACGCATGGTGCCGGTGAGCGGCACCAGCCAGATGTCCATGCCGCCCTGCGCCGAAAGCGGGGAGACCAGGGCGAGGAGAGCTGCGGCAACGAGTTTCATCAGGATACCGGCATGAGAAGGGATGTCACGAAGATAAGCCGAGCTGCCGCGGCGATCGTGTGGCGCCGGGGCGACGATCCGCCGGAATCCCGGTGGTGCCATTCGGTATCCCGCGTCACGCTAACACCATCATGGGCAATGACTTAGCGGTACGCGGCGCGGCGACTACCGCTGGGTCCGGCGCTTGCGTTAGTGGCGGGGAGATCGTGAGAACCCCGACGAAGGAAGCGTGGCATGATGGATCGTCTCCCCCTGTCCGTGATTGTGACCACGATCGAGCCGTGGCCCGACCTGGTTCACATTCTCGAGGCGCTGCAACCCCAGGTGACGGCGTTCGGCGGCGAGATCATCGTGGCGGCCAGCGATCTGGCCGCGCCGGAAGAGCGCGTCGTGGTCGACACGCCACGGATGCGCTGGCTTCGCCAGCGCGACGCGACGATTCCCTGGCTGCGGGCCATGGCCGTCGAGATTGCCCGCGGCGAGGTCATCGCCACGATCGAGGACGATTGCATCGCGGCCGACGACTGGTGCGCCGAGATCTTCAGGGGTTTCGCCCGCCATCCCCTGGCCCGGGCGATCACCGGCCTGACCCGTGATGCCGAGTGCGCGCCCTTCGACGCCGCGCCGGAGCCTCGTGCGCCCACTCGATGGTTGAGTGTCCAGGCACGGCCGTCGGCCAGCCCTCCGTTGTTCCTCAACGCCAACATCGCCTACCAGCGATCGGTCTTTCCTCCCGCGACGATTCCCACCGGCTGGATCGAACGTGACCTGAACCCGCGGCTCATGCGTGAGGGCGGCGTGGTGCCTCACGAGGAGATGGTGGTGGATCGGCGGAATCGGCGCGGCTTGCCGGGACGTGCCGGTCGCCTGCCGACGGGCCTGACGCTGTTCGAGGAGTACGACTAGGCCGGGTTCCCGCAGAAGACGCCCAGGTTGCCGGCTTCGATGCGATGCCGATCACCTGAACTGAGCCGGAGCAGGTCGAGCTTGGCGATGCTGGTTTCCGGCAGGCGCAACGGCGTCCCGGTGCCGAAGGTGAAGCGATCCACCCCCACCGTCGCGATCAGGATCTCGAGATGATCCTCGGGCGGTCCCCAGATCCAGGCGATATCCCAGAGGATCCGCGACGCTTCCTGGGTCGTGGACCCGAAATGCACCTGCTCGATGAACTCCCGGTCAGCGTGGGTGATGATCAGTCGTGCACTGGAGTCGCGGCGAATCAGGGTCCGGATCATCGCCGGTGAGAGGTCTGGCGTGACATCCTCCGGGTGACGCTGCCGGAGGTCCTCCAGGCGCACCGCCATCACCACCGGCAAGCGCTGCGCGGCGGACAGCGCCAGCAGTGCCCCGATCTCCGGGCCATCGACGGCGAGATCATGGAACATCGGGTCGCATCGAAGACACGGAGCGTGCCGGGCGGCGGCGTCGCGGACGACATCCTGCCACCCGGAGATCCCAGGATGCACCGACGGGACCGGGCGAAGGCGCGGATTGCCGCTCGTCGCGAGGAAGAGGTCCGCGGTGCTCGCCGCCGGATCTCGCGAGAAGACCGCCGGGAGCGAAGAGACCCACGATTCGGTGATTCCCAGCCGCTCCATCTCCTTCAGCAGGATATCGGTGTTCCACTCCCCGACATCGTGGAAGGGGTAGACCCCGAGAAAGGCATTGACGTCGATACAGGTCATCCGGCCGCGAAGCTCCCCGGTGGAAAGATCGTGGCGGCGTTCCGCCAACGAACCTGCTCGAGACCTTCCGGTGGGAGCATGTTCTCGAGGTGGCGCAGCTTGGCGAGCCCGGTGCACATGGTGATGTCGCATCCCCAGAGCAACCGGCCCACGCCGACTCGACTCACGCACGACTCCAGCATCAGCCGATCGACGCCACTTCCGGAAAGGTCAACATGGACATTGTCGACACCAGCGAGTGCGTCGAGGGTATAGCGCCAGTCGCCGCCGCCGCCGATATGGGCCAGGATGAATGGCACCGCCGGGTGACGGTGCGCCAGTTCAATGAGTTCGGTCGCGTCAGAGGCTTCCTGTCCCGGCCATTCCGTGCGCCGATGCTGCCAGATGTGGTGCAGCACCGGCACACGCCGCGCGCCTGCCAGCTCGGCGATCGGGTCGAGCAGGGGATCATTCGCGCGCCGGCTTGCCGCGAGCTTGATGCCGATCATGCCGAGCTCGAGGCAGCGGGTAATCTCGCCGAGGGCGTGCGCGGTGTAGTTGGGGTTGACGCAGGCATAGCCGGCGATCCGATCGGGATGCGCTCGCATGAGGTCAAGCAGCGCGTTGTTGCCCGTCGTCACATCCGCCGGCGAAGGGAAATACGTCGGCGAGGTGCGCCCCCAGCTGCCAAGGATCGAGGCGACGTGGCGGGTGATGCCGATCTGCTCCCCAGCGCGCAGGCGCGAGGCGTTGCGCTCCGCCCAGTCCGCACGCTGCCCGCCAGCATGGTGGAAGTGCGCGTGCACGTCGATCAGCATGACATCCTCATCCTGTGTTCCTGCCCGGGGGCATGGCGCGCTCCTGCTCACGCAGGACCGCGGCCAGGATGTCCAGCGCCATCGACACTTCTGCCGCCGAGTGGGCCAGGGAGACAAAATTGTAGGCGTTGCGCTTGAAGAGCAGGCCGCGTTCGGCGCAGGCAAGGGCCACGCGCCTGGCAACGTCCTCGTTGCGATAGTGCAGGTTACACAGCTCCTCGATGCCGCTGGCCCGCTCAATCAGGACGGGGTGCAGGTCGGCCAGGAGGCGCAGTCCGGCGAGGAGCATTCCCCCCATCAGGTGGAGGTGCGTGGTCACCTGCTGCTCTCGCATCACGCGCAGTGTGGCGCGGGCGGCGGCGAGGGCCACCCACTCCGTCGCCATTGTGGAGGAAATCCAGGTGTCGCGCACGCGGCCCATCAACTCCGCCTTTCCCCCCACGGCAGCCAGGGGAAACCCGTTGGCGAGGGCCTTGCCCAGGATGGTCAGGTCCGGCTGGACGCCCCAGCGCTGCACTGCGCCGCCGGGCGAGACGCGGAAGGCGGTCTTGATCTCATCAAAGACCAGCAGTGCGCCGACATGGTCGCACGCCTCACGCACCGCGGCAAGCCATTCGACCTGCGGCGCAGCGTCGATCACCGGCTCCAGCACGACGCAGGCGAGTGAACCGCCTGCCGCGCGGATCAGCTCGACCGATTGCTCGGCGTCGTTGAACGGGATTTCGCGGTACAGGCTGCGCGTGGCCTCGGGGACACCGCCCGATGCGCTGCACCAGTCGAGCCAGCCGTGGTAGCCGCAGCCGAGCACCCGATCACGTCCGGTAATCACCCGCGCCAGTCGCACGGCTGCGGCCGCTGCTTCGGCGCCGGTCTTGAGGAAGCGAACCTGCTCGAGCCCCGGCATCATCTCGGCGATGTCGCCGGCGAGCAACTCCTCCTGCGCCGGCGCGAGCGAGCCGATGCCGCCCTGCTGCACGGCCTCGATCGCCGAGCGATTCACCTCGTCGTGACCGTAGCCGAGCGCCACCGCTCCGAGGGCCATCAGGAAATCGAGATATGAGCGACCATCAGACCCAACGACCGTGCAGCCATGGCTCGCGATCATTCGCACCGGCGTATCGGCACTGACCGTGCCGAAGAGCACTTGCGGGTGCTTGCTGCCGGTCGAGGTGAACCCTGCGACGCTCATCCCACGAGCTCCAGGACGCCGAATTGCTCGGGGTCGTGCCGATCACCGCGGAGGTACACCCAGCCGTGGCCGCCGCTCCACGCCAGCTGGCCGGCGCGGCGGATGCGATCGCGATGCATCTCGTTGATCACGACGTCAAAGGTGAAGCGACCCTGGTGACGGAAGTCGCCGAGATCCGGGCAGGGGAGGGCGAAGGTGAGGCGATATCCCCGCTTGGTGCGTTGCCATGCACCGGCGGGTTGCGGCAATTTCGCTGCCTCGTCGCTGATCGCACGGATGCGCAGCGTCCCTTCGTCGCCCGGGCGGATCAGGTAGCCGATGGGTGCGGCATCATCCAGCCGGTAGTACACCTGGATCCCGTCGGAATGGATGTCGTCGGGTTCGTTGTCGAGCAGCAGGGGCTGGGCGTCTGCCGCTCGCACGACGAGATCGCCCTTGGTCACATCGACGGCGACATAGAGTGTTTGGTCGTCCCAGTTGACTGCCACCTTCGCCGCGAACCGATCGGCCCCCGGATAGGGCTCCTCGCTTCGCACGTAGTGATGCTCGCCCTCGAGCCGTAGCGGTGCGGTGAGGTTGAACCCAGCCACCGAGCCATCGAGCGGCGGTGGCGGCTCGACCCAGAGCGCGCGGCCACGACTGACGAGCGGCTTGGTGGCGAAGAGCGGCTCGATCGGGCGCATCTCGGGGCGGGCGCCGCTCAGGATGATCTTCCCCACCGGGCCGGTGACGTGCGCTTCGGTGGGGAAGAGCTGGATGGTCGTCGCCCCGCCGGCTTCGGTGACCGTGATGGTCTCGCCAGCCGCCGTCACCGCGGTGACTGCGCCGGCGAGATCGATCAGGGTGACCACGCGCGAGACCTTGCCGCGGGCACGACGAACCAGGAACACTGCCGGGTGTGACGCTCCAGGAAGTCCCGGCGCGGTGGCCCGGAGGAGATCACCATCGCCGAGGAAGAATGCCCGCAGCCGTTTCTCGTCACAGGTGGCCGTGGCAATCACCGGATCGCTGGACGCAGGGGCGAATTGCTCGACCGCCGAGACAAACTCGCTGGCCAGTGCTGCAGGCGCCCATGTGCCGGGCGTCTCGACCGCGATGTCACCGGCAAAATGCCACGGCAGCTCGAGCGTCTGTGGCTGCTCGGCGGCGCCTTCGGTGACGTCGAGCAGCCAGCGCGGCCCAAGGATCGTCGTCCGCCGTACGTGGTCCCACCGCGCGAGGGTCCAGTTCCATTCGCCCCGCGCTTGGTAGGCAAGGCACTCGGCCGTTTCGCCCGGAGGCTGGTCGCGCTCGTCGAGTCTCGGGGCATTGTGGGCCAGCGTCGAGCGGTACCAGAAGAGATCGGAGGTGACATACGAGCCGGTGCCTGGATCGGGAAGCCAGTGCACGCCATCGGCATGAAGCGTGAGATGCAGGCGATCGGGATGCCCGTGACCGCCGCCGCCACCGAGACACTCGAGCGCGACGTGCCGGCCCTGGTGCCGGAGGACCGCGAGTCCCTGTGACTCGAGCAATCGGCTGGGTGCCCGCCATGGTTCAGTCGCCGCAGGCAACTCGGGCGCCATCGTGAGCAGGGCCCACCAGGAAAGTTCGGCGCGACTTCGATGCGTGCCGATGACCTCGCCCGCTTCGCTCAACCAGGAATCGTAGAGCAGTTCTTCCTTTGCCGGGACCTGATGGAGTTCAGCGAGCCACGCGCCAAGTTCCGCGGGCCGTTCGGCGTCCAGCCAGGCATACCCGGCCTCCCAGCATTCGAGGTACGCCGGGTGTGCCAGCGACACGCCGTAGCGCGAGTCCTTGCGTGACGGGAAGGTCAGGTCGGGCAAGGCACTGGCGGCGGGTGCCATCAGCGCGGCACCCAGATGCTCGGCCAGGGCCGGCTCGCTCAGCAATTCGGCACCCGCGGTCGCTGCCCAGTGCAGGCCGATCATCAGGCCGCGGAGGGCGAAGAGGTGGTAGTTCTCGCCCTCGAACCACATGCCATCAGGTCCGAAGCCGTCGGTGAGGTGGCCGAGGAGACCGGTGCGCTCCTCGATCGAACTGCGGATCAGTGCCTCGTCGTCGAACCAGGTGCCGATCGCGGTCAGCGCGGCACTGTTCCAGGTCTGGCGATTCGACATCCCCTCGTTGAATCCGCCGATGATCGTGGCCGCCTCATCCGCGACAGCGTTGATGCCGTCGAGGTCGGCCTCTTCCAGCGCGCCCGATTCCCGGAGCAGCATCGCGGCGGCGAGGTAGTGCAGGATCCAGATCGATTCGAGATACGTCGAGAAGAAGAGATGGCTGGGCCCGAGGACGTTGTCGCGGTTGGGCAGGTCGAAATAAAGCTGGTGATATGCCGCGAGAATCTCGCGTGCCCGCGCCGCGGCGAGTTCGTCACCAGTGAATGCATGGATGGTGGCCAGGTGCGCGGCACGTTCGGCGAGCCAGAGGTGCTGGGCACGCGCCCAATGCGCGTGATGCCGTTCGCTGGTGAAGTCCTTCCCGCAGCGCGGACAGCGGTGGCGGCCCGGGCTCCAGGGATCGAAGCGGAGCGGGGCGCCATCGTCAGGGCAGTGGCCGCCATCGCGCGAGAGCATCGCCTTGACCGCTGGCACGGGTGGCATCCGCTCGAGCACCGGGGCCGCCCTCGCTACGAGACGCAGGAGGAGGGCGGTCAGGTCGGGGCTCGCGGCGATCTGGTCGCGTCGAGTGGCGAGATCGCCGGCGAGGAGGAGATGGATGGTCATTTGAAGATGATACCCTGGGGCGCCCACTTGAGGGGCAGGACCTGGGCGCCGCTGGCCGTGGCGGCGGTCGCCGCTTCGGCACGGTCCGGGACCACGAAGAACATCGACCCGCCGGCGCCCGCCCCGGCGGCCTTGCCACCCAGGGCGCCCACCGAGGTCATCGCCGCCTCGAGTCGGGCCATGTCTGGCGTCGACATGCCCGGATCAAGCCGCTGCTGCTGCTCCCAGTTGGCGCTGAGGAGCGAGCCGATGGCCGCGAGATCGGCCGACAGCAAGGCGTCCGTCATCTGATCGGCGATCGCCACCAGTGTGCGGAGCGCATCCACGACCTGACGGTCTCCCCGCTGGTAGGCCGACATCACCCGCGTGATGGTCTCGCCCGAGACCCGCGACGTCCCGGTGTAACAGACGATGATGTGCCGGGCCAGGTCGTCGGCGAATGCCTCGTTGAGTTCCAGCGGGGTGACCGCCACGCCATGGTTTCCAAAGTCGAGACGATTGAATCCGCCCAGCGCGGCGGCGTACTGGTCCTGCTTGCCCCCGGCGTGTCCGGCTTCGAGTGCTTCGAGGCGATAGCCCGCTTCGGCCACCTTCACGTGAATGTGATGGACACCACGTGCCGCGTCGAGTGCGGCGATGAGCGCCACGTCCATCGCGCCGGAGGTGCCGAGTCCGGAGCCCGGTGGTGCCTCCGACCAGGTGCGCAGCTGGCATGGCCCGGGATCGGAAAGGCGAAGCGCGGCCTTGAGCAGGGTGAGGCGACCGTCGCGGGGGAACTCCTGCGGCGTGGCGAAGTCGGCCTGTTCGTCAAGATCATCGCTGCGGAGATGGTAGCGATCGCCACCCGTGATCACCTCGGCGTGCGCCCGCAACCCGATGGCCGCATTCACGACAATGCCGCCCACTTCGGTGGCGAACGGCGCCACATCGGTCCAGGCGCCTGCGAAATCGAGTCGCACCGGTGCGGAGGCGCGAAAGACGGTCATCGATCGACCCACCATTGGCTGAGCGAGGCGAGTTCGCCCCGCATGTCCATGCGTACGCCGTGGATCCGGCGGTTCATTCCCTGCACACCACGCGCATGATAGAGAAACGCCACCGGCATGGAATCAGCGAAGACTTGCAGCAGCGCGCCACCTTCCCTTCGGCCGCCAACCCCGCTGATCGCGAGCAGCGGGGCCAGGTGACCGAGGCCCAGGTCGCCGCTCGTCCCCATCACGGCGGCGGTGAAGTCGTGCCGCGGTCCCTGCACGCGATCGAGAAACGCGGTCAACTCGAGCTGGCGAATGGTGACGCGCACCCCGGCACGCGCCAGTTGCGACTGGATCATCTGCTCGAGCGCGGCTTCCCCGCTGCCCACGGTCAGCATCTCGAAATCGACGCTGCGGCCATGGAGCAGCTGCCTTGCCGAGGCGATCTCTGGTGCGAGGCTCGCTTCTGCCACGGCCGGTGCGAGTGGCGGCGGAAGCGGGCTGATCGCCGGGGTGCCGAACCCGAAGAGAAAGCCGGCCACGATCTCGCGTCGATCGAGGGCCAGCGAAATCGCCTGACGGACCGTCACGTCGTCGAACGGAGGTTGCCGAGTATTGAAGACGATGCTGTAGGTGAGCAGGAGCGGGTAAGTGACCACCGCAAGTCGAGGGTCGCGTGCCACGAACGAGGCGTGCGCCGGCTGAATCCCGGCAAAGTCGAGCTCGCCGGATGTCAGGGCCGCCAGCTTGGTGGTCGGTTCATCGACCACGGCGATCACCAGCCGATCGAGCCGTGGCCGTCCGCCGAGTGCGACGGGAAAGTCGAGGTTCGCCTCGAACACCCAGCGCCGGTTGGGTTCATGCGCCACGAACCGGAAGGGACCGTTGCCCACCGGGTGTTCGTTCCATGATGCCTGGCGCAGCTTCTCGTGCGGTACCCTGTCGAGGAGATGGCGCGGCAGGATGGCGAGATCGGTGAGCACGTCCGGCAACGTCGATCGCGGTGTCGCGAATCGGAGGACCAGGGTCGAGTCGTCGGGTGCCTGCACCGCGCTGAACTCGGTCAGGTCACTGGCCCGGGGATATCCAGTGGCGACATCGCGGGCGGCATTGAGGGTCCACTCGGCATCACGAGCCGTGGTGAGGGTGCCGTCGTGCCAGGGAACATCGTTCCGGATCCGGAGTGTCACCTCTCGGTGGTCGGCGGACCAGGCCCAGCTGCGCGCCAGGTAAGGTTCGACCTGCAGCAGGCTGTCGTAGCGAACCAGCGTCGTGAGCAGGACGTAGCGCTGCACCTGCCGGGCGAGCGGGTGGGTGGTGAGCAGCGGGTTGGCGCTCTGGAGGTCCGCGCCCGACGCGAAGATGACGGTGCCGCCGCGCCGCTCGGCGACGGGGCCGCAAGCCAGCGCCAGGACGGCCAGCAGGGAGAGGAGGTATCCTCGCACGCCCAAGTCTACATTCACCAGATGCTTCGCGGGGTCGCGCTCCACCTGCTGCGTGCCGTCGCCGTCGTCTTCGGCGTCGTGTCACTCACCTTCGTCCTGCTCCACCTCGCGCCGGGTGATCCGGCCGCGCACCTGCTCGGCCCGGCCGCCAGCCTCGAGCAACTGGAGGCCGCCCGCCACACGATGGGCCTCGATCGCGCGCTGCCGGTGCAGTATCTCGCCTGGCTGAGCCGGGCGATCCACGGTGACTTCGGGATGAGCATCGCCCGCGGCCGGCCGGTGGCGACGCTGCTCGCCGAGGCATGGCCCGCGACAGCGCTGCTGGTGGTGCTGTCGCTGGCGGCGAGTTACCTGCTGGGTATCGCAATCGGGGCGTGGCAGGCCAACACCCGGAGCCGGGTGCTCGACGGTGGCCTCTCCGCGGCCACGGTGTCACTTGCTGCGATGCCGGGATACTGGCTCGCGCTGGTGCTGGTGATGGTGTTCACCTATCGGCTCGAGTTGCTGCCGTCCTTCGGGGCGCGCGGGCTCGATGCGGATTTCCTCGGCACGTGGCCGCAACTGCTCGACCGCCTCCGGCATATCGCCCTGCCGCTGCTGACGCTCACCCTGATCGGCATGGGCGGTGCTGCTCGCTTCGTGCGTTCCTCGCTGCGCGACCTGCGCGACGCGCCGTTCCTGGTGGTTGCCCGCGCCAGGGGGCTGTCGCGGCGGCAGGTGATCATGCGACACCAGCTCCGCAACGGATTGATCCCCGTGATCACGCTGCTCGGATTGTCGTTGCCCGCTCTTTTCTCCGGCACCGTATTTGTCGAGGCGATCTTCGCGTGGCCCGGCGTGGGGCAGGTGCTGGTGCAGGCGGTGCAGGGGCGCGACTACCCGGTGGTGATGGCGGCCGCGACCGTGAGTGCGGTGCTGGTGGTGGTCGGCAACCTCCTTGCCGAACTGCTGGTCGGGCTGGTCGACCCGCGCCTGGGGAGCGGCGATGTCGCGCGGTGATGCGGGGATGTGGCGCGATGGCCGGACGCGCCTCGGGTTGGTGATCCTCGGCGTGATTGTGCTGCTGGCGCTGCTCGCTGGGGTAATTTCTCCGGAACTCCCCGCCGCACAACACAGCATCGTGGCGACGCGGTTCCTGGCACCGTTCACCACTGACTTCGAAGGGGTATTCCACCTGCTTGGCACCGATCGCCTCGGTCGCGATGTCTGGGGACGATTGCTGCATGGTGCGCGCATTTCGCTGGCTGTCGGTGCACTGACGATGCTGATGTCGCTGGTGATCGGCGTGCTGGTCGGATCAGTCGCGGGGTTTGCCGGCCGTGGCGTGGCGGCCGTCCTCCTCGGCCTCACCGACTTCGCGCTCGGCATTCCGCGGGTGGTGCTGCTCCTGCTGCTCGCGGCACTCTGGCAGCCGAGCGCGACACAGGTGGTGCTGGTGCTGGGGCTCACTGGCTGGATGCCGATCGCCCGGCTGGTCTATACCGAGACGCGAGCGCAGCTCGGCCGTCCCTATGTGGAGGGCGCGTTCGCGCTCGGGGCGGGTCGGCGTCGGGTGCTCTTCCGCCACATCCTGCCCCACGCGGCGCCACCGGTGCTCGCCGCGCTGACCCTCGGCATCGGCAACGCCATCACGCTCGAGGCAGGACTCTCCTTCCTCGGTCTCGGCGTGCAGCCGCCGGCGGCCTCGTGGGGTTCGCTGATTGCTTCGGGTCGGGACACGGTGGTCAACGCGCCCTGGGTTGGATTGGCGCCGGGCATCGCACTGGTGCTGGTCGTCGTCGGATGTACGCTGGTGGCGGATGCGGTGGGGGAGCGGAAGTAGAGGAGAACGGAGAACGGAGAAGGAAGAGGGAGAGGGAAGGACAGTCTGCCGCTTCCCGGCCGGCCGGGGTAGACTTCTGGACACTCCTCGCGATCGTCCCCGCCGGGCCTCTGTGCTTCCCCCTGAGACCGGCCGCGATCCCTGGTTCGCATTCCGGGAGTTGCCATGTCCAACCGTTCCCTCCTGGCGGCCTTGGTCGCCACGCCCCTGATCGGTATCGTCATGGTCGCGCCCGTGATTGCCCAGACGATGGCCGCGCGCGGCCCGGCGCCGGCAACCGGAGCGCTCTCGCCCCCGGCCCAGTGCACGAAGGCCGCCAATGATGCGCGAACCACCCAGGTGAACCCGGCCTACGAGGCCTGGCAGAAGGCCACCGACTCCACCACGCGCGCCGACCTCTTGGTCAAGTACCGGGCGGTGAGCACGTCGGCCTATGCCCAGATGCAGAAGATGGCGGCCGACTGCGCCACGAGGTTCAGCGTCGAGACGGCGCCAGCGGCGCAGTTGATGGACTTGATCACCCTGTACACCATGGCCCGGGACACTGCCGGCAGCCGGCGTGCCACCGAACGGTTGCTGACGGAGAAGAACCTGCCGCCGCGGGCACGTGGCCAGGCCCTGTTGCTGGGGATGAATCAGGAGGCCACCAAAAACCCGAGCTACTTCGGCATCATCGACGCGGCGGAGAAGCTGGTTGCGGAGATCGATGCGCTGCCCGATTCGCTGGCCGACCTGAAGCTCCAAGCGCACCAGAGCATGATGGGGCGCTACCAGTATCTCGATGTGGCCGAAGGACTGTTCCAGCATGCCAACGCGGTGATCGCACTTGCCCGGAAGCTCAACCGACCCCAGGAGATGATTTCGGGGTACAGCTCGCTCGCGCGTTCCTTCGCTGACCGCCTCAATCCCGACTCCGCCATGAAGATCCTCGATGCGGGTGAGAAGGAGATCGGTGCGACCGCCACGACGAGCTTCAAGGATTTTCGTGATCGCTACGCGCTGATCGGGACGCCCGCGGCGAAGATCTCGGCGGAGTGGTGGATCAACCCCGACGCGGCCGGCGTGGTCGCTCCCGCGCCGGGCAAGGTGACGCTGGTCGAGTTCACGGCGCATTGGTGCGGTCCCTGCAAGAACAGCTACCCCGGCCTGCGCGCGCTCTCCGACCGGCTGAGGGGCAAGCCGTTTACCGGGTTCATGGTGACACAGCTCTATGGGT
>JANYAG010000202.1 GCA_025361465.1 Gemmatimonadota bacterium | reverse complement strand
GTTGATCAGCGGACCGCCTGAGCTGCCGCGGTTGATTACGGCGTCGGTCTGCAGGAAGTCCTGGATCACCTTGTCGCGCTCACCCGTGGTGGCCTCGCCGCCGAGCGAGGCGGTACCGCGACCCTTGGCGCTGACGATGCCCGAGGTGACCGTGAAGGTGAGCCCGGCGCCAAGCGGGTTGCCAATGGCCAGCACCCACTCGCCGACCCGGACATTGTTCGACTCGCCCAGCGCGGCCGGCGTCAATCCGCTGGCGTCGATCTTGAGCACGCCGACGTCGGTGTCGATGTCGCTGCCCACCACACGCGCGATGTAGCTGCGACCGTTGAGCAGGTGCACCTTCACCTTGGTGGCGCTCTGGATCACGTGATTGTTGGTCAGGATGTAGCCGTCGCTCGAGACGATGAAGCCCGAGCCGCTGCTATGCGCAAGCTCCGAGCGATCGTCCGGCTGCTGCCGCGGCTGCAGCCGCGGGATGATTTGCCCGATGACCTGCGGTTGGGGCCCCGCGGGGCGATCGACCTCGATGTACACCACGGAGGGACGCACCGCCTCCACGATCGAGGCGAACGCATCGCTGACATCCGAAAGCGTCTTGACCGAGGGGAGCCGCGGGGCCTCGACCTTGATCAGCGGCGGGCGTGACTGGCCGCCCTGGGCGAGCCCGGTGCGAGGGAAGTCCAGCAGTCCGGCCACAAAGAGGCCGAGCACGAACGCCAGCGTTACGAGGGCGCCAAACTTGAGCCAATTCAGGTCACGAGTCGACATAGGTCCTGGTCCTGGGGTTCGGTTGTCGGCGGGCCGGTCCCCGAGGGGGAACCGGCCCGCTGTGTTTCAATAATACGTAGATGCACGTCCCTTTTGTTCCGTCGCAGCGTCCTCAGCTCTTCGGGGCGTCGTCAACGATCTCATAATCGGCGTCGGGCGCCTCGTTCTTCGGCGCCCCGCCGTCGCCACCCGTAGAACTACCGTCCTGCGGCGGCTCGGTCGTCCCGCCTGAGGCGTTCTGGTAGAGCGAAGCCCCTGCCGCCGAGTAGGAGACGTTCAGCTCATCAAGCGCTGCACGGATCTTCGCCGCGTCGCCCGTCCGCAGCGATTCCTTGCCCGTCTCGAGGGCCTTGTCGAGCCGCTCCTTGACGTCCGGCGCGAGCCGGTCGATCCACTCCTTGGAGTCCTTCTCGACCTTGTACACCAGGCCGTCGAGGTGATTGCGGGTGTCGATTTCCTGTCGCCGCGCCTCGTCGTCCTTGGCGTTGGCCTCGGCCTGCTTGACCATCTTGTCGATCTCGGCATCGGACAGCCCGCTCGAGGCCTCGATCCGGATCTTCTGCTCCTTGCCGCTCGCCTTGTCCTTGGCCGAGACGTGCAGGATGCCATTGGCATCGATGTCGAAGGTGACCTCGACCTGCGGCATGCCGCGCGGCGCGGGCGGGATGCCCGTCAGCTGGAACTTGCCGATGGTGCGGTTGTCCTGCGCCATCTGCCGCTCGCCCTGGAGGACGTGGATCTCGACGGTGGTCTGGTTGTCTTCGGCGGTGCTGAACACCTCCGACTTCTTGGTCGGGATGGTGGTGTTCCGGCCGATCAGGACCGTGGTCACCCCGCCCAGCGTCTCAATGCCCAGCGAGAGCGGCGTCACGTCGAGGAGGAGCACGTCCTTGACCTCACCGCCCAGCACGCCACCCTGGATCGCCGCACCGATCGCCACGACCTCGTCGGGGTTGACCGAGCGGTTCGGCTCCTTGCCGAAGAATGCCTTGACGATCTCCTGGATCTTCGGAATGCGGGTCGATCCGCCGACGAGGATGATCTCGTCGATGTCGCCCGGCTTGAGGCCGGCGTCCTTCAGCGCCTTCTCCATCGGCGGCATCGTGCGCTGAATCAGGTCGTCCACCAGCTGCTCGAACTTGGCGCGCGTGAGCGGCAGGTTGAGGTGCTTCGGACCGGATGCGTCGGCCGTGATGAACGGCAGGTTGATGTCGGTCTGGGTGGTGCTCGACAGCTCCATCTTCGCCTTCTCCGCGGCCTCCTTGAGGCGCTGGAGTGCCATCGGATCCTTGGAGAGGTCGATCCCCTGATCCTTCTTGAACTCCGACACCAGCCAGTCGATCAGCCGCTCGTCGAAGTCATCGCCACCGAGATGGGTATCGCCGTTGGTCGACTTGACCTCGAACACCCCTTCCGCCAGCTCGAGCACGGAGATGTCGTAGGTACCGCCGCCGAGGTCGAAGACGGCGATCTTTTCG
>JANYAG010000187.1 GCA_025361465.1 Gemmatimonadota bacterium | reverse complement strand
GGCCTTGGTCGCGAAAGGGCCGACCGCGCTGGGCAATGTGGCGCTCACCGGTGACAAGTCGCTGCGCTGGAGCGAGGACGGCGAGGCCTTCATCGCGTACGGTGTCTCGGGCAAGTGCTGGGTCGCCATGGGGGATCCGGTGGGGCAGCACGATCAGGCGGTGGAACTCGCCTGGGAGTTCAGGGCGCTCGCCCATCAGCACGCGGGATGGACAGTGTTCTATGAGGTCGGTCGTGAACATCTGCCGTTGTACATCGATCTCGGCCTGACGCTCTCAAAGCTGGGCGAGGAGGCCAGGGTGTCGCTCACCACTTTCTCGCTCGATGGCAGCAGTCGCCGCGGCCTCCGCCAGACCTGCCGCCGGCTCGAGCGTGCCAACGCGGTCTTTGAGATCGTACCGCAGGAAGGGGTACCCGCGCTGTTGCCCGAACTCGAGCGCGTGTCGAACGAGTGGCTCGAGTCGAAGCGAACCAGGGAGAAGGGATTTTCGCTCGGAGGATTCGACCCCGCCTACCTCAAGCGATTCCGGCACGCCGTCATTCGGCGGGACGGCCGCGTGGTAGCCTTCGCGAACCTGTGGGAGACGGCCGGCCGGGAGGAGGTTTCCCTCGACCTGATGCGCCACTCCGCCGATGCCCCCGACGACGTGATGGAATACCTGTTCACCATGCTCTTCCTGCATTGCCGTGGAGAGGGGTGCCACTGGTTCAATCTGGGCATGGCGCCGCTCTCCGGCCTCGAGACGCGAAGCCTGGCTCCGCTCTGGCAGCGGGTTGGCGCCTTGGTCTACGGCCACGGCGAGCGCTTCTACAATTTTCGCGGTGTCCGCAACTTCAAGGACAAGTTCGATCCGGTCTGGACGCCGCGCTATCTGGTCTCGCCCGGTGGGCTTGCCCTGCCGCGCATCCTCACCAGCGTCGCGGCGCTCATTTCGGATGGCTGGCGGGGTGTGGTGGCGAAGTAGGCAACCAGCCTACGGTCGTTCCCAGTCAGCAATCGTTCCAATTTCGACGCGAAAGAGTGGGTGCGGTTCGAGCGTGGCGGTCTTGAGCAGTGCCCGATACTGCGAAACGCGTCGGTCAACGTGATCACCCCGCCTGATCGACGATGAACTGCTCCAGCTTCCCGTCGCTGGTGGTGTAGGTCGAAATGGACACCTTCGTCCCGTTCGTGAACTCGGCCTCGAAGGCGCGGAACGTCATGCCGCCGCGCAGTGCGGTGGAGGTCTGTTTCAGGGTCTTGATCGCCCCCAGCGGTTCGAGGCTGGTGGCGAAATCACCCAGCGCGGTCTGGTCGAAGTAGAAATTGCCGTTGGCGGAAAACAGCGCGCGATCGATCTCGCCGCGTTGCAATCCGGCGAGGACCTTCGTGGCGAGGGCCTCAGCCCTTGCCGTCTCGGCCGGAGAAGACGCGGACGCCGGTGGGGGCAGCAGCAGCGTTGATATCGCGCGGCCGATCGCCCCGGCCGCTGCACTGGCCTCCTGGTTCGTCAGCACCACCACCGCGACCTTGTCATCCGGGAAGACGGTATTCGACGCCACGAAGCCACCAACCTCACCGCCGTGCGATACCACCCGGCGCCCGTCGCGCACCGAGAGGCTGACGCCAAGACCATAGCGGGCACCCTGGCCATTCTTCAGCCGCATCTCGGTTTCCATCGCGGCGTACGACGCTGGCTTCAGCAGCGTCTGATGCATCAGGCTGATGTCCCATTTCAGCAGGTCGCCGGCCGGCATCGCCAACTCGCCGTCGGCGAAATACCACCCGGGGGCCTCCGGGATCGCTGGCCGCAGGGGGCCGAGGGCGTTGCGGAAGTAGCCGATGGGCTCCATCAGGGCGTGCTGGGTGTCGAGATCGATGGTCTTCGTCATCGCCAGAGGCACCAGCACGCGCCGCGACAGGAAGGTCCAGAACGGTTGACCGCTCACCTTCTCGACGATGAGCCCGACAATGTTGAAATTGGTGTTGCTGTACTGGTACTGGGTGCCCGGATCGAAATCGAGTGGCTTGGTGGCCCATTCGTGCACGATCGCGGTCGCCGTCGTGGGCTTGGTCCACGCCGGAATGGTGTAGTCCTGCGGGGCGTAGTCCTGATAGCCGGACGTGTGGGACAGGAGGTTGCGAATGGTCACCTCCCTGGCTCGCGTCAACTCCGGAAAGTACTTGGCGACGGGGTCGTCCAGCGTCAATTTCCCCTCTTCGGCGAGCAGCAGGATGCACGCGGTGGTGAATTGCTTGGTGATCGAGCCGATGGCGTACCGCATCTCCGGCGTGGCCGGCATGCTCGGCGACAATCGAGCCATGCCGAACGCCGCGAGGTAGACGACACGCCCGTTCTGGACGATCCCGACCGACGCACTCGGGACGTGGGTCCTGGTGACGATGTCCGTCACCGCTGCGTTGACCTTTGCGGCGAGGTCGGCAGGCAGCGTGTTGGTCGCCTGGGTGGCAGCGGGGGCAATCTGGAGGGCGACCAAAACCGTGGCGAGCCAGGTCGCGCGTGCGATGCGATGCTCCATCGGGAGATGCTCCGTGGTGTTCAGGTAGTGAGTGGTTTGTCCCACCCGAGTTGCCGGACGATGTCGGCGTGCTCCGGCTCGCGGCGCAGTGCGACGGCCGCGGGAGTCGGCGACTGCAACAGCATGGGCACGAGGAAAACATCGCGGCTCGCCGCGGCCCGGGCGAGCCAGGCCACGGCTTCCTCGCGTCGGCCGACGCTGATGGCGGTCATCGCCAGCACCGTGGGCTGGACATACTCGGTGCGGGAGCGGGCGGTCAGTTCGTCGTAAATCGCGCTTGCTTCCTCGAGGCGCCCGAGCGCGGCGTATGCGCCGGCCAGACCCAGCAGGATCCAGCTGTTGCGGCCAAAGCGGCGCATGGTGGCGACGCCGGTGCTGAGCACCTCCTCGTCCTGCCCGTTCACCAGGAGGGCATGGATGAGGACCCAGTACCCGAAGAACGACCTCGGGTCCATGGTGATGGCCTGTCGCGCCTCCGCGATCGCCTCGGCGTGATCGCCACCGAAGGTGAGCGCGAGCCCAAGCTGGGAATGCAGCGCGTGGTTGAGGGGGTCACTCGCCAACGTCTGGCGGAGTTCACGGATCGCCGCCGCGAAGTCGCCCTCGACGTAGCAGAGGTGGAAGAGGGCACGACTCGCGCGCGCGTCAACATCTGTCAGCCCGAGGGCGACTGCCCTGTCCCAGGCGTGTGCCGCCTTCGTTCGGTCGAACTCGACAGCGATCGCCACCATGGCCGCGGCAACCTGGGCGGCCACGAGGTTCGAATCCGCCGCCAGCGCCCGCGCCGAGGCGTCCCTGGCCGCCTGCCGCCCCTCTTCCGGATCCGCCATCCCCCAGAACGCCGCCAACGCCAGCGCATGGGCGAGGCCGGCAAGGGCGGGCGCATAGGTGGGGTCCTTCAGCGTTGCCTTGCGGAAGCACTCGATCGCCTCCAGGATCCCGACACCACGGCGGTGCATCAAGGCCATCCCCTTGAGGTACTCGTCGTACGCCTCGAGGCTCGCCGTCGCCGGCTTGGCGAGTTGCGCGATCTCACCGGCGCCCAAGGTGACCTGGAGCTTGGCGGCGATCGCACTGGCGATCTCATCCTGGATCGCGAAGATGTCGGTCATCTCCCGGTCGTAGCGCTCCGACCAGAGATGGAAGCCATCGGCCGCGCTGATCAGCTGGGCGGTGATCCGCAGACGGCTGCCGGCCTTGCGCACGCTCCCTTCGAGGACATGGCGCACCTGCAACTTCTCGGCGATGGTGCGCAGGTCGTCCTGTTTGCCCTTGAAGGAGAACGCCGAGGTGCGCGCCGCGACCCGCAGGTCGGGACACTGCGTGAGGGCGTTGATGATCTCCTCGGAGATGCCGTCGGCGAAGTAGTCGGTCTCGCGGTCCGCGCTCATGTTCTCGAAGGGCAGCACGACCACCGATTTCTCCGGCACGTCCGACCGTTGCTCGCCGCGTTCGACTTCACCGCACGCCGCCGCAAACAGACCCGCCGTGTCGTGTCGATCGGCTGGTGAGCGGGCCAGCGCCTTCTGCAGTGCGCGTGCCACCGGCTTCGGCACCCCATCCCGGAGGCCGGCGACATCAGCGGGCGTCTGCACGAACCGCTTGGCGAGGACCACCTGCACCGTGGGTCCGGTGAAGGGCGGTTCGCCGATCAGCATCTCGTACAACATGCAGCCGAGACTGTAGAGGTCGCTGCGACCATCGGCGGCATCGCCCGCCGCCTGCTCGGGACTCATGTAGGCCGGCGTGCCGATGCTCATCCCGGTCTGGGTGAGGGCCTCCTTGACGTCGCGCGAGCCCTCCGGCAGCTGACTTTCCTCCAGCGCCTTCCCGATCCCGAAGTCCGCGACCAGGGCGTGACCGTCCTGCAGCATGATGTTTTCGGGCTTGATGTCGCGATGGACCACGTTGTGGCGATGCGCATAATCGAGCGCGCCGGCCACTTCGACCGCCAGCCGGATGGCTTCGTCGACCGGCAACTGGTGTGCCTGGTCGAGTCGGTCGCGGAGCGAACCGCCGGTCACCTTTGGCATCACGAAATAAAGGATGCCATCGGCGGATCCGGAGTCGTAGAGCGGCAGGATGTGGGGATGGCTCAGCTTGGCCACCAGCTGAATTTCGCGCAGGAAGCGCTCCGCCCCGACGTTCTGGGCGACGTCCTCGCGCAGCACCTTGATGGCGACCTCGCGGTCATGCTTGAGGTCGTGCGCGAGATAGACCGTGGCCATCCCGCCCGCGCCGAGCTCGCACTCGAGTCGGTACCCGCCCAGGAGTGCTGCCGTGAGCCGGGCGAGTCGCTCGGTCATCGCGGCGCCAGGAACACCAGCATCTGTTTCGACGATTGGTAGTCCACGACGCGCTGGATCTCCGCCCCGTTCGCGTCGAGGATCACCATCGTGGGATAGCCGCCGATCTTGAACTGCTTGACCAGCGCCTTCTCCAGGTCGGCATCGACCTTCACGCCGATAAACCCGGCATTCAGCCGTGCAGCGACCTCGGCGTCGGTCCAGATCCACTGGTCCATGGTGTGGCACGGCCCACACCAGGTCGCCTCGAAATCGATGAAGACGTTGAGACCCGACGCCTTCGCCTTGGCGAGCGCTGCCTCGTACCCCTGGCGGCCATGGCCCCACTCGAAGGGTGTCGTCGCTCTCGGCCGTGGTCGTTCATCGCGCAGCAGGTCGTCGGGTGCGCGATCGGCGAGCTTGGTGACAGGGCGGTCGATCACGGCGAAGAGGAGGTCGCGTCCGTCGGGCGAGAAGGACCGGAACTCGAGCACCTGCTCCTTGGGAGTTCCCGGCAGGAACATCAGGCGGTTGGTTGGCCGTGCTTCGGCAAGATTGAGCACCGCCTTCTCGGCGTTGGAGTCGGACGCCGGGATGATGCTCCACATGTCCGCCTTGTCGAAGACTGCATCGTTGTCGTCCATCGCGGCCACGAGCGCCACGACCCCGTTTACCGTCACCTTGCCCGCGCGCCAGGAGCCAGTCGAATAGCGGAGGATATCAGGCGCCGCCGCCGAGTCCTCGCGCACCAGCCAGAAATTCACCAGGTACGGCTCGGTACGCTTCGCGGCCGGGTACGACACGGAAAGCTCGACCTTGCTCATCGACGTCCACCACGCCCTCGTCTTCGGGTTCTGGGACGGCGTGGCCGTCAGCGCGGGGCCATCATCGGCGAATCGGCCGTTACGGTTTCGGTCGAGGAAGAGCTGGCAGAGGTCGCGCGGATGCTCGGCGCAGGCGGTGACCAGCACCGCAATCCACGAGCGGGGACCCGGGCCCACCTTGATCACGCCGCGTTTGGCGGGACGGAGAGCTCCGGGTGGGAGCTGTACGCCAGCCGCGACGGGGCGCAACGAAACCTGGGTGCCCTTGGGGGAGAAGTTCGGCGTCGGCCGGCCATCGCCGGGAGCGGCGTAGGCGAGCGTGGCGTGCACAATCTGGTCCTGTGCCGCTGCGTGCGAGACGGCGGTCAGGGAGAGGAGCAGGAGCACGGCAAGGCGATGGGTCATGGATTCACCAGTGTAGCCCGCGGTGTAAAGGCAGGCAAGCCGAGGCCGGCCTCCGGGGGATTCGTCAGATGCATGTCGTCAATCGGCTGATACCTGCGTTCGCGCCCGCGCCCTGCGCCACGCTTCCCAGACGTTGGCGGCCAGCAGGCCCACGAGCAGGAAGGTCGCGGCGCCAACCAGTTCGAACGCGGCGAAGCTGACCACGGCGACCAACCCGCCGTACACCAGCTGGTCGCGATGTTTCGGCGGCGAGGTCGGCGGATCGGTCACCATGAAGAAGGCGAAGAAGAGGGCGGCATTCACGTCAGGGGCCCGAAACAGCTCGGCGACTCGCTCCGGGCGCCCGAGAAAGGCGGATATGGTCACCAGCAGGAAATACCCACCGAGGAAGGCAAGGACCACCGGGACCTTGTTCACCTTGAAGGTCAGCCAGGCTCCCGTCGCGAGGAGGAGGCACAGGGCAACTGCGGGAAGCTCCGGGAGCGCGCCTCACCAACTCTGAGCCGTGTCGAAGAGATAGAAGGTGGCGACCAGCGCCAACGCCGCGGGGTTGAAGATGTTTGCCGTGCGGAGGCGGAGGGTGTGTTTGCTCACGATGGCGATGGCGGCGGTCGCGACCGCGGTGAGGAGGACGAGCACCAGGAGCAGCCGCCCCTTGGCTGTTCGGAAGTACCGTGTTGTCGCCAGGAGCCTGGACTGGCCAGCCAGGCCCGCCGTCCTACTCAAGGCGCATGCCCGGGGTCATGAATCGATCGAGGGACGGTGTCACCAGCAGCCCCTCGACGCCGTGCTGCGTGAGGAGCGCGATGCCTTCCTTCGGGCCCAGGACGAACGCGGCCGTGGCGAGCGCATCCGCCACCATCGCTGAGGGGGCCA
The DNA here is from genome assembly GCA_025361465.1 of Gemmatimonadota bacterium. GTDB lineage: Bacteria > Gemmatimonadota > Gemmatimonadetes > Gemmatimonadales > GWC2-71-9 > Palsa-1233. The sequence continues at coordinate 14,442 of JANYAG010000187.1, read as the reverse complement.
TCACGGTCACGCTGGCAAGGGCCGTCGCCGATGCCCCCGAGCGGGCGTCCATGATGTGGTGGTCCTCCGGCGCGAGCGGGCTGCGGCGTTCGTAGTCGCCGGAACTGCACACGGCGCTGTCCGACACCTGAAGGGTGGCAAGCAGCGCCTCTTCGTTGCGCGGATGGCGGATCCCGACCGACCATGGCTTGCCTTCCGAGTTGCGTCCGCCAAGGTAGAGGTCGCCACCGGCATCGATCCCGAAATTCGCAAACGCCTCCAGCTCGCGGACGGCCATGTCAATCGCCAGTCCCTTGGCCACGGCGCCGAGGTCCAGCACCAGCGGGCGCAGAAGGGTGATTTCCTGCCGGTGCGGATCGATGTGCACGTCGCGATAGCTGGCGGTGCGGTCCGGCGGAATGGCGGTGCGCACGACGAGTCCGCTGCGGGAATTCCGGTTGAAGCCGCGGGCCTCCATGCGATGTCCGATGGTGGGATCAAATGCCCCGCCGCTTTCCTCGGCCACCGCCAGGGCGAAGCGGACGGCCTGATACAGCAGCGGGCTGACCGGAACCGGCTTGCCGACCTGCGCCGTGAGCTGGCTCAGTTCGCTCTTCGGGTCGAATCGTGTGCAGGAGTCATGGATCTGCTGAAACCAGACGATGGCGCGCTCCACCGCTTCGGCGCGCTCCGTCCGCTGTTGTTCATCCGCCCCGTGGCCGACCACCTGGATCGTGACCACGGTACCCATCGCGGTGATCGAATGGACGAGGAAGTCGTTCATTTGGCCTTGGCGAGTGCCTCGACAATGGCATAGTAGAAGGCGTTGGTGCTCTGGGTGGCTCCCGAGACATAATCGACATTCGCGCTCTGGCGCGCCACGACTTGCGGTGGGAGGGCGGCAATCCAGGAACAGGAGTATCGGGTGTAGCACTGGCTGATCGAAGCCGACACGATCCGCCCGTCGCGGATCTCAACGGTCGCCTCGATGTCGCCGTGGCGCGAGGTCCCCCAGCCGGAAAAGCTGCCATCCTTGAACGGCCCGTGCTCCTTTTCGGGCGCCTGGGCCGCTGAGTCCGCGGCTTGCCCGTTGCCACCGGCGGGGGGCTCGGCGGCCGCTACCGCGGCGGCGGCCGAATCGGGGGCTTTCGGTCGGGCCGCCTTCTTCGCCTTCGGGGCGACTTCTGCCGGTGCCACGACCGGCGGGGCCGACATGCCGGAATCGGCGACGGCGACGGGATCGTTGGGCATCGGCGCAGCGGGCAGCGGACTCGGGGCGTGTTCGGTGGTCGCCACGGCTCGGCGGCGCTCGGAATCATCCGCCAGAAAGCGGTCGGCCGCCGACCGGGTTCGCAGGTATCCTGCCGCGTAGACGGCCAGCACCGTGGCCGAGCCGAGCGCCACGAGGTTGTGCTTCACGGGCTTCACGCTGGTCGGCTCCGCGAGGGTGGTGGGTTCGTCTCCATCACTACCATAAGCCTAAGACGCCGGAAGGGTTGAAAATGTCATGCTTCGAGGAACTTGCCCAGTGAGGCAAGCGCTTCAATGTGGTCGCAGCGCATCCTGGTGCTATGATGCCTGTCGCCCCGCCAGGTCGCGCCGCACGGTGAGCTTCTTGCCCTTGATCGTGCTCGCCCGCAGTGCCTTGATCACCTGATCGATCCGTTCCTCCGGCAACTCCACCAGCGAAAAGCGATCGGTGATCTCGATGGTGCCGATCTCGCGGGCATCGATGCCCGCTTCGTTGACGATCGCGCCGACCAGGTCGGTCGGTCGGAGGTTGTTCTTGCGCCCGGCCCCGACGTAGATCCGCGCCAGTCCCTTGGTGCGCGGCGGCCGTTCCCGCTTCGGGTGGTGCGGTGCCGGTTGCTCGGCCGGAAGGTCGAGGTCCGCATCGTCGCGCGGCGTGGTGCCCGTGCCGCGCTCGTGCGCCATCTTCACCGCCGCCATGGCAATGGTCATCAAGTCGTGCTCGTCCGTCAGCGACTCCACCACGACCCGGTAATGCTCGGCGTCACCGGCCAGGATCGATTCCCGCAACGACGCCGCCGTGAGCCCGAGCCGTCGCGCCTGGACGTCGACGGCGGTCGGCAATTGGCTGACGGTGATCTTCTGCCGGTTGGTCGCCTCGATGCTGCGCAGCATGCGATGCTCGCGCGGTTCGACGAAGGTGATGGCCACGCCCTCGCGCCCCGCCCGGCCAGTCCGGCCGATTCGGTGGACGTATGCGATCGCGGATTCCGGCACGTTGAAGTTGACCACGTGCGAGAGTTGTTCAATATCGAGTCCGCGCGCCGCGACATCGGTCGCCACCAGCAGGTCCACGGCGCCAGAGCGTGTTCGCTTCATCACCCGGTCGCGGGCGTCCTGGGTCATTCCGCCATGCAGCGCCTCAGCCCGAAAGCCATGGCTTCCGAGCGTGGCGGTGAGGGCGTCCACTTCGGTCCGGGTGCGACAGAACACCAACGCGAGCGTCGGCCCCTCGAGGTCGAGGACCCGGCCGAGCGCGGCGACCTTGTTTGCGCGCGGGACGAGGTAGGCTACCTGGCGCACGCGCGGCGCGTCCCCGGCCGGGGTGGTCTCCTTGGCGATGCGGATCCGCATCGGATCGCGGAGGTGGCGCTCGGCAATGGCACTGATCCGCGGCGAGAGCGTCGCCGAGAAGAGCGCCGTCTGCCGCACGGCTGGCGCCGCATCGAGGATGTTTTCCAGCTCGTCGGCGAATCCCATGTCGAGCATCTCGTCCGCTTCGTCCAGCACCAGGGCGACGACGCCGCCCAGGTCGAGCGTCTTGCGGCGGATGTGATCGAGGGCGCGGCCGGGGGTGGCCACCACCACGTGGACGCCGCGCCGGAGGATCCGGATCTGCTGGTCAAAGGCCTGGCCGCCGTAGATGGGCACCACGGTGGTCCCGAGGGCCCGACCATAGCGATGGAATGCCTCCGCCACCTGCATGGCGAGCTCGCGGGTCGGCACCAGCACGAGCAGGGCGGGGCGAAGCGCGACCGGCTGCGTCGTGGCGAGCCGTTGCAGGAGCGGCAGGGCAAACGCCGCCGTCTTCCCGGTGCCCGTTGCGGCCTGGCCAAGCAGGTCCCTCCCAGCCAGCAGCGCCGGGATCGCGTCGGCCTGGATCGGGGTCGGTTCTTCGTAACCGAGGGCGGTGAGGGCCTCGACCAGCGGTGCCGACAGGCCGAGATCAGCGAAGGACGTCATCAGTAAATATAGCCGTCCGGCCCGCGCTCTTGGGGTGGCTGGATCTGATCCGTGGCCTATCTTTCCGGGTAACGGCCCCGGGGGCTGCGGGGCTCGGCAGTGCCCTCTTCACGACGAGTTCTTCCGAATGACCGATCCCAGGAACTTTGCGCTCCTCGGTGCGGCTGGCTACATCGCGCCGCGGCACCTGCAGGCGATCAAGGACACCGGCAACGTGCTGGTGGCCGCGCTCGATCCCAAGGACTCCGTCGGGATCATCGATCGGTATTTCCCGGACGCCGACTTCTTCACCGAGTTTGAGCGTTTCGACCGCCACCTCGAGAAGCTGCGTCGGCTGGGTGAGCAGCGCCGCGTCCATTACGTCAGCATTACCTCGCCCAACTACCTGCACGACGCCCATGTCCGTTTTGCGTTGCGCCTCAATGCCGACGCGATCTGTGAAAAGCCGCTGGTGCTGTCGCCGTGGAACATCGATGCACTGGCCGAGTATGAACGGGAGAGTGGTCACCGGATCTGGTGTGTGCTCCAGCTGCGACTGCACCCGGCCGTCATCGCGCTGCGGGACCGGGTGCGGCAGGGCAAGGGGCGCCACCAGGTCGACCTGACCTATATCACCCCGCGAGGGAAGTGGTACTTCGTGTCGTGGAAGGGCAACCACGAGAAGTCGGGCGGCGTGGCGATGAACATCGGGGTGCACTTCTTCGACATGCTGCAGTGGATCTTCGGCGCACCCAGGCGGGTATCGCTCCACCACCGCGATGAGCGCTCGGTGGCCGGCTTCCTCGAGCTCGAGCATGCGGACGTCCGCTGGATGCTGTCGGTCGACGGCAACGACCTGGCACTCGCCGGGCGCCCGGGCGGCACCCATCGCGCCCTCACGATCGATGGCGAAGAGTTCGAATTCTCCGAAGGATTCGGCGACCTGCACACGGCGGTCTATCGTGACGTGCTTGCCGGTCGCGGGTATGGCATCGCCGACTGCAAGCCGTCCATCGAGCTGGTCCACGGACTCGATGCATTACCGCTGATTCCGGGTGGGGCCGAGGCGCACCCCTTGCTGCGACCGATGGCGGAGCGCCGCGCCAGCACTGCGGCGGATCCGCACCAATAGACCAGTGCCTCTCCTCCGACACCGCGGCGCCGTGCTCACCTACGAGGTCAGTGGCGCCGGACCAATGCTTCTCCTCCTCCACGGCGGTCTCTCGAATTCTCGGGCCGATTTCGGCACGGTGATCCCCCGGCTGCAAGCACGATTTCGGGTCGCGGCGATGGATACCCGAGGGCATGGGCGCTCGACCTGGGGTGGCACGCCGCTCGCGTATCCCGCCTTTGCCGACGATGCCGCGGCGCTGTTGCGCGAACTCGGCGGTGGTCCAGCCGTCGTGATGGGGGTGAGTGATGGCGGGATCAGTGGCTTCCACCTCGCGCTCCGGCATCCGCAGTTGGTGGCTCGGCTGATCGCCATCGGGGCGAGTGCGGACATCTCCGGGGACACGCCGCCCGGTGGTCCGGCCATCCGGGAATTCACGGCGGCGATGTTCGAGGCGCAGCAACCGGAGCGCCTTGCCGCCTGGCTCGCGATGAGTCCCGAGCCGGAGCGTGTCCGGCCGTTCATTGATGCGCTGATGCGCGAGGTCTGGCGTCCACCCGTCTACGTCACCCGGGAGGAACTGGCGCGGATCAAGGCGCCGACCGCACTCGTCTTCGGCGATCGAGATGAGTACGTCACCCTCGCCCATGCCGCCGAGCTGCAGCGGTCCATCCCGGGCAGCATCCTGTCGATGGTCGCGAACTCCGGCCACCTGATCTTCGAGAGCAATCCTGCCGCCGCGTGGACGACGATCAATCGGCTGCTCAGCCGACCCTCCGCCACGGCCTGAGGGCGTGGGTCGACCACCAGCGCGCCACGCGGCCGCGAGGGTGCGCCGGCATATATATGGAGAGGAAGTCCCTTCGGGCCCCGCGCAGGGGGAGGTCCCGCAGCCGAAAATGATCGATCACGGTCACCAACCGACCGGTTTGCGCCGGTGTGGGACTCGCACCACGGCCCATCGTCACCCGCAAGTCGCGTTGATGCAACGTCGCAGCGTATCGCACTGGCATTTCCTTTGCCAAGGCGGTGTGGAGCATTTATTGCTGTGTACCGGTGCGTCACCAAGGGGGCGAGGCAATGACGCAGACCGCAACCGACGCACTATGGCGCCGCTGGAGAGACCAGGGCGACTTGGACGCGCGCCAGGAGCTGGTTGGGCGCTATCTCGGACTGGTCCATCACGCGGCACGCGAAGTGGCCCCGCGCGTCCGTGACGCTGTGTCGCTCGAGGAGCTGGTCTCCGCTGGCTCCGTCGGCCTGCTGCAGTCGATGGACGGCTTCGACATCGACCGGGGCCTCGCCTTCTCGACCTTCGCCATGCGCCGCATTCGCGGCGCGATCCTTGACGACCTGCGCGCGCGTGATCCGCTCTCGCGTGCCGACCGTGCCCATGTGCGCGCGCTCGACCACGCCGTGGCCGCCCTCGAGCAGAAGCAGGGACGTGCCCCGACCAGTGGTGAGGTCGCCCAGCATCTCGGCGTCGACGATGAGACGGTGTACCGCTGGCGGGAACGCTCGACCAGTTCCGGTTCGGTGTCGCTCGACGCCGAGCCGAACGGGCAGCTGCTGTCGGAGCACGTCGGTGACGAGACGTCCGACGAGATCCATGAGTCTCTCGAGGCGGCTGAACGGCGCGGGGCGATCCAGGCCGCGCTTGATTCGCTCCCGCAGCGCGAGCGCCTCGTCGTAGCGCGGTCCTACTTCGAGGAGCGGCCGCTGCGAGAGATCGCTGCCGAACTCGGCGTGACCGAGTCCCGGGTGTGCCAGTTGCGTGCCCAGGCGCTGGCTCGATTGCGCCGACTTCCCGTGATGGTGCACGCCAACGCGTAGGTGCTGGCCCCGTCGTGTGTTGACCCTTCGTTGATCCTGTCTGCTTAGATTCCCGCCTCGTCCTCCACACCTCGTGGCAGGGAGATCATGCGGGACATTTTCGCCGGAATCGTTGACTATGCCGGGCTCTTTCCTCCCGCGGCCTGCACCATGGCCGAGGCGGTCCGGAACTACCATGGCTACCGGAATTCGGCCGAGCGTTGGATGCTGGGGAGTTTCGTCGTGGCCGCCAGCCGCCTGGAGGAATGCTCGGCCGCGCTGGCTGTTGACGCGTTGACCCCAGCGGACCCGTGGCGACTGTCGGTGGTCATGGGTGTCAACACGACGGCCGAGCTGGCGCGAATCGAAGCGTTCACGAACCGATGGGAAGGCCGGGGCGTCCAGGTCGATGCGATCGAATGCAAGGTGACCTCGGCGGGGCAGGCGGCAGCCATCAGTCGCCAGATCCCGGCACGCTTCCGCCGTTATTTCGAGGTGCCGATCGAGGGGCCGTACCGACCGATCGTCGAGGCGATCCGTGGGGCAGACGCATGCGCCAAGGTCCGGACCGGCGGAACAACACCCGAGCTTTTTCCGACGCCGGAGCAGCTGACCCTCTTCCTGCTTGCGGCCACGCACATCGGCGTCGCCTTCAAGGCCACGGCCGGACTGCACCATCCCATCCGGGGCACGTTCCCGTTGACCTATGCTCCCGATGCGCCGCGCCACATCATGTACGGATTCGTCAATGTCCTGCTGGCGACGGCCGAACTCGCTCGGGGGGGCGATGGAGAAACGGCCCAGGCCATCCTCGAGGACCTTGACACGAGGCACTTCTCGCGCGAGAACACCGGGATTCGGTGGCGCGACCGGGACTTCAGCCCCGAGGAGCTCGCCTCCGTCCGACACGGCTGCTTCCTCGGATTCGGTTCCTGCTCGTTCCGTGAACCGGTGGACGAACTTCGCCTCGAGGGTCTCGCATGAGCAGTCTCGATCGGTCGCACGATCCCGCGCGCTCCAGCTGGGTGGTGTCTGCGCGCGCGCACGCCGACTTCCCGATCCAGAACCTCCCCTTCGCGAGTCTCAAGCAGGAGGGGCTGCGCGGGGGATTGGCGGTCGCGATCGGCGACGACGTGCTGGACCTGTCCATGGCCATCGCGGCAGGGTGGGGACACGGCCTCGGGGAACCAGTCCGCACCGCGCTCGCGGCGACCCAACTGAACGCGCTGGCCAGCCGGCCTGCCGACGAATGGAGGGAAGTGCGGCTCGCGTTGAGCGATGCGCTGAGCGACCCGGCATGGGCGGACCGTCTTCGCCCGGCGCTGAAGCCGGCCCGTTCGGTCACCTTTCAGTTGCCGTTCCATATCCATGACTACACCGACTTCTATGCCTCGTTGCACCACGCCACCAACGTCGGGGCGATGTTTCGTCCGGACAATCCACTGTTGCCGAACTACAAGTGGGTTCCGATCGGATATCACGGGCGCTCATCCTCGATCGTCGTCAGCGACGTCCCGGTGCGGCGTCCTCAGGGACAGGTGAAGGCCCCCGATGCGGATGCACCGACGTTCGGCGCCAGCCGGTCGCTCGACTACGAACTTGAGCTCGGGCTCTTCCTCGGCGGGAGGAATGCCCTCGGGGAACCGGTGACGGCGGCGCGCGCGTCGTCGCGGATCTTTGGTTTCTGCCTGCTCAACGACTGGTCGGCGCGCGACGTGCAATCATGGGAGTACCAGCCGCTCGGGCCGTTCCTTGCCAAGAACTTCGCCACCACCATTTCGCCCTGGGTGGTGACGACGGATGCCCTGGCGCCCTTCCACGTCGCTCCTCCGCCGCGCCCTTCCGGCGATCCGCTGCCGCTACCCTACCTGCAGGTGCCGGACGACTGGACGCTCGCCATCGAGCTCGAGGTGCTTCTGGCGACGGCCGCGATGCGGGGCCGCGGCGATGCTCCGGCCCGAGTGAGCCAGGTCGATTTTGCGACCGCCATGTACTGGACCCCATCGCAGCTCGTCACCCACCACGGCAGCAATGGCTGCAACCTCAGCCCTGGCGACCTGTTCGGGACCGGGACGATTTCCGGCCCAACCCCTGACTCCCGGGGTTGCCTGCTCGAGCGCACCCGGCGAGGCAGCGAGCCATGGGTCCTTCCCGACGGGGAAACGCGGCGGTTTCTCGAAGACGGCGACCGGGTCATCATGCGCGCCCATGCCCGGCACGCCGGCGCAGTCAGCATCGGCTTCGGCGATTGCACCGGGGTGGTCCTGGCAGCATCATGACCCAGGTCGACGTGGTCGTGACCTTCCTGGAGATGACCTCGCCGGCGCAATTGCGCCCGGCATCGGCGATCGCATCGGGCGTCGTCCTGCGGCGTGAACCCCCGCCCGATGCCATCGGCCTGGCTGCCCAGCTCTACCGACTCGTGGGAAGCGGTTACCATTGGACGGATCGGCTGGCCTGGACCGAAGCCGAGTGGCGTGCCGCACTTGATCGACCCGAGGTGGAGCTCTGGACCGCGCGCGAAGGTGAGACGATCGTGGGATATTTCGAGTTGGAGCATCGTGCGAACGCCGCGGAGATCCGGTACTTCGGTCTCCTGCCCGGCTTTCACGGCCGGGGAATCGGCGGCTGGCTCCTGACCGAGGCGGTGCGGTGCGGTTGGCAGCTTGGGGTCGAGAGGGTGACGGTCAACACCTGCACGCTCGACGGGGCGGCCGCCTTGCCCAATTATCGCTCCCGCGGATTCGTCGTCGTGCGTGAGGATCACCAACGCCGGGACCTGGGATCTTGAACCTCGCTGACCGCCGCCGTGAGTACGCGCTGGCGGCACTCGACGAATCTTCGGTGGCGGCAGACCCGATGGAGCAGTTTCGGCGCTGGTTCGCCGATGCCGAGAGTGCCGAGGTGCCCGAACCGAACGCGATGACACTGGCCACGGCCGACACAGCAGGACGCCCCAGTGCCCGAATCGTGCTGCTCATGGCGTTTGATGCGCAGGGATTTGTCTTCTTCACCTTCTACGCCTCGCGCAAGGGGCGCGAATTGGCGGAGAATCCTCGGGCCGGGCTGGTATTCTACTGGGAGTCAATTGCGCGGCAGGTTCGCATCACTGGCCGGGTCGAGCGCCTCGACGAAGAGACGTCCGGGGCATATTTCCGGAACGGGACTGCAGGGTCGCGCTTGGCGGCTTGGGCTGCACACCAGGGCCCGGTGACGGCGGGTGGACCGGCGCACGACCAGGGGGTCGCTGCACCGGCGCCGAAGTGGGGAGGCTATCGGGTGATTCCCGATGAGATCGAATTCTGGCAGGGCCGAAGCAGCCGTCTCCATGATCGGCTGCAATTCCAGCGTGTCGGAGAAACCCAATGGCACTGCGTTCGTCGCTCGCCATGACACCCGATTGGCCACGATAATGCCCCTGCCAGAGCACCCGCTGGCGCGCGGCAAGCGATTCGCGGGCTATGGCCTGTTGACCAATGCGTGCCTGGCGGTCATCAAGGGGCTCGCCGGCATCCTCGGCCACTCCTACGCACTGATCGCCGACGCGGTGGAATCGTTGGCCGATATCGGTGGCTCGCTCGTGGTCTGGACCGGCCTGCACCTTTCCGCCCGGTCGGCAGATGCGGAGCACCCCTACGGCCATGGCAAGGCCGAGCCGTTGTCCGCCGCGCTCGTCGGACTGATGCTCACCGGTGCGGCCCTCGGGATCATGGCGAAGGGCGCCCAGCAGGTCATCACTCCACACAACGCACCAGCGCCGTTCACGCTCATTGTCCTTGTTCTGGTGATCGTGGTCAAGGAAACGGCATTCCGTACCGTGCTGAAAGTGGCCGGCGATGTGGGTAGCGGTGCGGTCGTGGCTGACGCGTGGCACCATCGTTCGGATGCCATCACGTCGGCGATGGCCTTCGTGGGGATCTCGGCCGCGTTGATCGGAGGCCCGGGATGGGAGTGGTGCGATGGGGCGGCCGCGATGATTGCGTCGCTGATCATCGGATTCAATGGCTACCTCATCCTCCGTCCCGCCGTGCACGAATTGATGGACGGGGCACCCACCTCGGCTGTTCTCGACGGCGTGGCGACCGCTGCCGTCGGCGTGAAGGGGGTTCTCCGGATCGAGAAACTCAAGGCGCGGAAGGTCGGGACGCGCATCCTGGTGGACTTGCACGTGCAGGCGGATCCCGCGATCTCGCTCCAGGAAGCGCACATTCTCAGCGGCTGCGTCAAGACGGCGATTCGCACGGCCCTCCCTGCGGTGGAAAACGTCCTGGTGCACATGGAGCCGTTCGAAGATCCTCGCCACCTGCCGGTGGTTCTCGATTCGCCGGGTCCGCCGGCCGGCGGGTGACCACCGACGATGATGCCCTGACGGCACGCGTGGCGCGTGCCCTCGACGCCCTCGCGCCCGCGGGGGCGCGCTGTCTTGTGGCCGTTTCCGGTGGCCCGGACTCCTTGGCGTTACTCGAACTGCTGCACCAAGGTGCCGCAATCCACCGCCGTGAACTGCTGGTTGGGCATGTCGATCATGGCATCTCGGCCGAGAGCGCCGGCGTGGCGGCCAACGTAGCCTCGACTGCGATGGAGCGTGGTCTGCCATTTCGCGTGGCTCGGCTCGAGCTCGGTCCGGAGTGCTCGGAGACCAGGGCCAGGCCTGCGCGCCGTGCCGCGCTCCGTCAGCTCGCGGCCGAGGCGGGTGCCGTGGTGATCGTGCTCGGTCACCATGCCGATGACCAGGCCGAGACCATCCTGCTGCGGCTGCTGCGCGGAAGCGGGCCAGCGGGACTGGCCGGGATGGCGGCGCGACGGGGCCCCTGGGTCCGGCCACTTCTCGGCGTGGCCCGTGACGAACTCGCGGGGTATCTGGGTCGCCGCGGCCTCACTGCCTGGCATGATCCCGCCAACACGGATCCCCGCCACCTCCGCTCGTGGTTGCGTGCCGAGATCGTGCCCCGCCTGGTCGCTCGACTTCCCGATGTGGTGACCAGGTTGGGCGATGTGGCAGCCCAGGCCTCGGCGGCCCGGAGCGGCTGGGACGCCGTTCCGGCGATCGTTCCAGCCTTGGAACAGGTGATCTCCGCGCGTGGCATTTCCGTTGCAGCACCCCCCCTGCGGGGGTATCGTTCAGCGCTTCGGCATGCCGTTCTGGCCGCCCTGGGGCGCCGATTCGGGGTTCCCTTGGGCGCCCGGAGACTGGCCGCGCTGGACCGGCTATTGTCGGGACGCCGAGGCGCTGGAGTGGTGCAACTCTCGGGTCGACTCGAGGCGGAACTCTCTTCGGGGCGGCTGACGTTCCAGAGGGTGGCGTCCGAAGCCGCGGCTGCCGAGGTGGCGCTGAAGGCTGGCTGTGACGCCGTGGTGGGCGACGTTCGTATCACGGTGGTCGCGGCGATTGCCGCAGAGGCCGAACGGGGCGGGTGGTGGACCACCATGGAACCGGGGCGCTACGTCGCTCGGACGTGGTGCCCCGGTGATCGTATTCGTCCCCTCGGTGGGCGCGGTTCACGTGCCGTCGGGGTGTTGTTCCGTGAGGCGCAGGTTCCGCCGCGACGCCGGCTGCGGTGGCCGGTGATCGCCAGTGCTGATGATGCAACGATTGTCTGGGTTCCCGGCATCTGTCGATCAGGCAGCCGGATTCCCGCTCCAGGAAGCGAGGCTTGGCATGTCGAGTGTGCTTTCACCTGAGATGAGACGGCGTGCCGGCGGGCGCGATCTGCAGATCGTGTTCGACGAGCAGATGATCGCCGCGCGCGTCAAGGAACTCGGTGCCGAAATCACCGCCGCGTATCCCGACGGGGAGGTGCTGGTCCTTGGCCTGCTCAAGGGAAGCTTCATCTTCCTCAGCGACCTCGTGCGCCAGATCAACCGGCCGATCCACCTCGACTTCCTTGTCGCCAGTTCGTATGGCAACGGTACGGTCTCGAGTGGCGAGGTCCGGCTGCTCTATTCCCCGGAGACCCCGCTGGAAGGGAAGCACATCCTCGTGGTCGAAGACATCATCGACAGTGGCCGCACGATGCAGCGATTGATGACCCTGTTGGCCGACCGGCATCCTGCGTCGCTGGCGGTGTGCGCTTTGCTGGACAAGAAACTGCTGCCGGAACCGATTCCCCAGCTTCGCTGGGTGGGTTTCACAGCTCCGCCCGCGTTCCTGGTCGGCTACGGCCTGGATCACGCGGAAGACTATCGCCATCTGCCGTTCATTGGTGACCTGCTCTGATGACTGACCGCAACGCTCCGCGTCCGCCCACGTCCGGCCTTGGCCTCCTCAGCAAGAATCTTGCACTGTGGGCCCTCGGCTTCCTGCTCATCATCGCCCTCGTGCAGTTCTTCGCGAAGAAGGGCGCGGTGGCAGAATTCACGTACACCGATTTTGCCCATCAGCTGGATGCGCGAAACGTGGCCACGGTCGATGTGATCGATGGCAAGCTGATTCGCGGCAGCTTCCGCACCAAGGTGACCCTGCCGGCCGATCCCACGCACCCGGTCACCGACTTCACCGTGCTGCTCCCGCTGGCGAATTCCGAGGCGATCCTCCAGCGGCTCGAGCAGGCCGGTGTCGCGATCAACGCAAAGCAGGCCAAGGACAGCCTGGCCGTGCTGCTGATCACCGCGCTGCCGTGGCTGGTGATCATCGCCCTCTGGTGGTTCCTCTTCCGGCAGATGCAGGCCGGCGGCAACAAGGCGTTTTCGTTTGGCAAGTCCAAGGCGCGCCTGCTCACCGGTGACACACCCAAGGTGACCTTCGCCGACGTGGCAGGGGCTGATGAGGCCAAGGTCGAGTTGCAGGAAGTGATCGAATTCCTCAAGGACCCGCAGAAGTTCACTCGTCTCGGCGGGCGCCTGCCGAAAGGTGCGCTCCTGATCGGACCGCCGGGCACCGGCAAGACGCTGCTGGCCAAGGCGGTCGCCGGCGAGGCGGCGCGGCCGTTCTTCTCGATGTCGGGCTCCGATTTCGTCGAGATGTTCGTCGGGGTCGGTGCGTCTCGCGTCCGCGACCTGTTCGAACAGGGCAAGGCGCACGCGCCGTGCATCATCTTCATCGACGAAATCGACGCCGTGGGACGCCATCGCGGCGCCGGGCTCGGCGGCGGGCATGACGAACGCGAGCAGACGCTCAATCAGCTGCTGGTCGAGATGGATGGCTTTGAATCGAACGACGGCGTGATTCTCATCGCCGCCACCAACCGTCCCGACGTCCTCGACCCGGCGCTGCTGCGCCCGGGCCGGTTCGATCGCACGATCGTGGTCGACGCGCCCGATGTGCGCGGACGCGAAGGAATCCTCCGGGTCCACACGCGCAAGATCCCGCTGTCGACCAACGTCGACCTGGCGACGATCGCCCGGGGCACGCCGGGGATGGCCGGTGCCGACCTCGCCAACCTCGTCAACGAAGCGGCGCTACTGGCGGCGCGGCGGAGCAAGGCGTCGGTGGACATGGTCGATTTCGAAGAGGCCAAGGACAAGGTCATGCTCGGCGTCGAGCGGAAGTCGCTGGTCCTGACCGAAGAAGAGAAGCGCCTCACCGCCTATCACGAGGCGGGGCACGCCGTGGTGGCGATGAAGACGCCCGGCAGCGACCCGGTGCACAAGGTCACCATCATCCCGCGTGGCCGGGCGCTGGGCCTCACGGCGTCGCTGCCCGAAGTGGATCGCCACAACTACACCCGCGATTGGCTGATTGGTTCGCTGGCGATGTTCTTCGGTGGCCGGGCCGCCGAGGAGATCGTCTTCGGCCATGGCGCGGTGACGACCGGTGCCGGCAACGACATCGAGCGGGCCAACGCCCTGGCGCGCCGGATGGTCACCCAGTTCGGGATGAGCGATGTGATCGGCCTGATGTCGGTTGGCGAACGGGAACACGAGGTCTTCCTCGGGCGCGAGTTCGGCAGCCGACGTGAGACGTCGGAGCAGACCGCGCAGATGGTGGACACCGAAGTGAAGCGCTTTATCGACGAGGCCTACCAGACCGCGGTGCGCATCCTCAACGAACACCGCGCCCTGCTGGAGCGGATCGCTGCGGCGCTGCTGGAGCGCGAAACGATCGATCGCGACGATCTCGACCTGCTCGCGCGCGACCTGCCGTTGCCGGCGCGCGTGAGCCCGCCGCCGCTCTCGAACGTCGCGCCGCCAGTCGCACCGCGCCCGGATGCGACCGGCGTCCGTACCCCGCTTCTCGGGGCACCGCCCGCCGAGCCCGCCGGCGCGTGATGGTCACGCCCCTCTCGGATCGCGGCCCCAACGCGATCCGGGACGCCCTTCTGGCGCACGGATGGGCAGGCGATGTGGCGCACCTCACCGCTGCCGGGCTCGACACCACCGCCTTTGAGGTGCGGGGCGTCGATGCCGAC